>JAFGMA010000044.1 GCA_016927835.1 Candidatus Zhuqueibacterota bacterium
AGCAATCTCAGCCGTTTTATTAGGGGATTGCTTCGGCAAAAAACGCCTCGCAATGACAATTTTTCGAGTTTTCGGACGGACACTATAATACGAACCTTGCCAGACGGGATGGGGGATTGCACGATCCGTCAATCACCCATTCCGGTCTTGGCGGAACCATTGCCGATGATCTGCTGATCGATGGAAAAGTGCAGTGCACATCCTGCCATGATGTGCACAATAGTAATGGCGTCGAAAAAATGTTGCGAAAATCCAACAGTGGTAGTGCATTGTGTCTGACATGCCATAACAAGTAATTTGAGGAATGAAATCCTTTAGATGAGTATGCTCAAAATAGTTGACAAGCTAGCTCAACCCACCTGGTTTTGCTTGCTGGTAGTTTTGTGGCTCACTGCCACAGGACAAAGCCAACAGCGAGAGTTACCCGATGAAGTCATTGTTTTTCCGCAGCCGCCAGATGCGGCACGTATCCAGTTCTTAGCGAGTATCAGCAGTTCAACCGATATTGTTGGTCAATCATCCTTCTTCAGGCGCTACGTACTCGGAGAAGAACCGGCAAAGCCAATTATCAAGCCTTATGGTATTTCCATACATAAGCGGAAACTGTATGTTTGCGATACCATGCTGCCCGGACTGGAAATTATCGATTTTCAGGCGAAAACATTTCGTTACTTTACGCCTGCCGGACTGGGACAGCTTCAGAAGCCGATTAATTGTGCATTGGATGAAAGCGGTCAATTATATATTGCTGACGCCGGACGGCAGCAGGTTGTTGTTTTCGATACCGAAGGAAATTTCCTTAATGCACTTGGTTTCGGGCATACCAGCAAGCCGACTGATGTTAAAGTACATCAAAATCGCTTGTGGATATGTGATTTAGGTGTGCATCAGCTCCGGGTGGTTGATCTAAAAACGTATAAAGAAGTCCGATCTTTCCCGGAGCCTAATCCCGACAATCCTGCGTACCTTTTTTCACCAACCAACATCGTCGTTTCAAATGGGAAAATATATGTCAGTGATACGGGCAACGCCAGCATCAAAGTGTTTAGCGTCGATGGCGATTATATGGGAATGATTGGCACACTGGGAAACCGTCCCGGACAATTTGTTCGACCCAAAGGGGTTGCTGTGGATTCAGACGAAAATTTGTACGTCGTCGATGCGGCATTTGAAAATATCCAGATGTTCGATGGCTCTTCCAGACTATTGATGTTTTTTGGCGGGCATTCGGAACGTCCCGGATATTTATGGCTGCCAGCCGCGATTGCAATCGATACGGAGAATCTCGGCTATTTTCAGAAACACGTTTTTTCAGATTTTAATTTGAATTATCTCATCTTTGTCAGCAATCAATTTGGACCAGCCAAAATTAACGTATACGGTTTTATTGAATCCAAAAAGCGAAATTAAATGAGAAAAATATTGACCACGGTTATTATCGTTTTTTTTCTTTTATCAGCCTGTAACCGTGAAGCATTAAAAATCTTTTTTGATGGTGTGGATCAGCCGGTCGAAAAGCCTTCGCTTAACGCACAGGAATCAGCAAATCCTTCCATAGAAGACCAGAAAGCGCTTCGGACCAAAGATTCCACGCAAGTGACATCGTATCAATCGATCCATCCCGATTATCAATTGCGGAACTGCAATAAATGTCACGATATATCAAAATCCAACGCCTTAATCGAGCAGCAATCTGAATTATGCTATCATTGTCATGAAAGGTACCAGGATCGATACCCTATTTTGCATGGACCTGTAGCGGCTGGCTTTTGTACGGCATGTCATGCACCACACCAATCGCAATTTAAAAGTCTGTTAAAATTTCCAATCAGGGAGATTTGCCAACACTGTCATGTACCTGGCGATGTAAGCAAAAACAAGGCACATGAGAAAATCAGTAATACTTCATGTATGGAATGCCATGATTCCCATGGGGGAGAAACGATATTGATGCTTAAAAAGCCAGGAGCTTCTAATTTATAAAAATATTTCAAATAATTATGCTTTGCAGATGAAGAATTTCGGGGTGATTATGATTGCGCGAATTTTAGTTGCATTTTTATTTGCGTTAATTCAGTTGGTTCCGGTGGTTGCACAACCAGCGCATTTTGAATTCGGAGGATGGAAACACACGAGTTTGCACGGCGTGCTATCGTTGCAGCAGTTGTATCGCAGCCAGCAAACCATTCTGCGCTCGGGAGTGACAGAAAAACCGGTTATGCAGGATTTTAACGGTCAAATCCAGTTGGATTCGCGCAGTTATATTTGGCATCCTAATTTCATGCAAGTCAATGTAAATTTGGATTATCATCCCAGCATCAGAAACGAGAAATTTTTGGTAATCCCGAATCGTTCGGAAACGCGTACAGCAGAAAAATTTCGAGTTGAAACACTCCTTTTCGACCAACGCCCATTGTCTTTGAATATGTTCTCTGGTGTGAGTCACAGCTATATTAATCGCGAGTATGCCAGTAGTATTGAAAATACGCGGCAGGATTATGGCGGCGGCATCTCGTTTCGCAACAGCATGTTACCGGTCTCGATCCGGTATCTCAATTCGGATTGGGAGCAGCACGAATTAGCTACAGCACGAATATACACCAACAAGCGGGAAAACATCCATGGGGATGTTCGGAAATCGTTTGGGAACTTGGACGATAGCAAACTGAGCTATAATTACGATGATTATCAACGTGAATACGGAAACGCAGGAGGCGTCCATAATTATACATCCCAGGTACAGCTTACCAACCGTCTGGTTTTCAATGAGCAACGACGAAATCTCTGGAATTCAATGATCAATTATCGCAAACAAAATGGCAGCCAGCCGTTTGAGCGGATTCAGATCAATGAAAATCCTCAATTTTATTTGCCAGCAAAATTTAAAACGCAAGCAATATACCGGTTTAATGATTATAAGCAGCAAGTATTTAAAAATAGACTGCAAAGCATACTGGGTAGACTGGAGCACCAGTTGTTCTTGAGCCTGCAGAGCCAAATCTACTATGAATATACTGATATTCATCATTCATCATATCAAGAATATACCAATCGCTGGGGATTTGGTTTGAATTACCAGAAGCGAATTCCCATCGGTTTGCTGAAACTGGGCTACAATCTACAGCGGCGAAACGATAATCATGACAGCAATCCGGGGATTCAACATATTATCGCCGAAGAACATGAATTGCTGGATCAGCAGACGACGCTGTTAAATCAGCCCGATGCGGATCGGGCAACGATTGTGGTTTGGGATGAAGACCGGAGTATTCGCTACCAGGAAAATATCGACTACGTCGTACTGCAACGCGATCCATATCTTGAAATCCAACGGCTTCCCGGCGGGCAAATCGATAATGGGCAGACGGTAATGGTTGACTATCAAGCGCTGCAGCTCAATTCCTATCAGTTTGACACCAATACGCAAACGGTACGTGCCAGTTTGCTGCTATTCAACCGTTTCCTCGAATGTTACATTCAGACACAAGATCAAAGCTATACAAATGTAAATGCATCTGCTCTGAGAATCTTAAAAACCATTTCACAGCATGTTTACGGGATTCGACTTCAATGGAAGGAGATAACTGCTGGTTGGGAACTGGATAATTATAGCAGCAACGTTGTGCCTTATATTTCATCTCGCTATTTCATGGCGCTTTCCCATGATATTAGTTCTTCGTTTAATACCTATATCTCCGGTAACTGGCGGGATTACGAATTAACTGATGAAAATGAGACCCAGCAGTTCGCCGATGTATCCGGGCGGCTGGTGTATGCCTGGACTCGATCTACGAGCCTCAGCCTTGATGGCGGCTATCGATTTCAGGACGGTCGCGGTATTGATTTGAAACTAACCAACCTGCGTTTTCAATTAACCTCTCAATTTCGGGAGCTGTACCTGACGGTTGGTTTGGATGTGTACCGCCGTGATTATTCCGGTGAAACACTCGATTATAACGGTGGTTTTATCCGAGTGGAACGGAAATTTTAAAGACATGCAACTGTTTAGTATCTTTTATATTATTGGAATTTTGTATCAATAACTTTCAACTTCAATGAGGAACAAAAACATGAAACGAACATTCATCCTCCTGCTTGTTCCTGTCGGCTTACTGTTCTATACTATTGCTTTTAGCCAGCCCTTAAAAGATTTTTCAGACTGCACGACATCCGGGTGCCATGCGACACAAACAAAATTTGAATACAAGCATAGCCCGTTGGAGGATGATTGTACCACCTGCCATGAAACCAGCGCCAAGGAGCATCCGGTACCAAACAAACGTGAATTCAAACTCGTTGAATCGATACCGGCGCTGTGCCTGCAATGCCACGAAATCGACATGGAAAAAAAATCGATCCATTCACCAACTAAGGATGGAGAATGCCTGGGCTGTCACACGCCCCACAGTTCGGATACGGAAAAGCTGCTCACCGCTGAAAGTGGGGAATTGTGTATCCAATGTCATGACTCGTATACGAGCAACAATTTTGTACATGGTCCCGTCGCTGGTGGAATGTGTAGCGGTTGCCACGATCCGCATGCCTCGGACAACGCTGTTTTGCTCCGGCGGGAAGGTCAGGAGGTTTGTCTGTTCTGTCATACAGCCAAAAAAGATGTGCAATCCAAACCCAGCGTGCACGAACCGTTTGTTAAGGGCTGCCTGGGTTGCCATAAACCGCACAATTCCGCGGCAAAATACCTGCTGTCTGCAGATGTTCCAGAGCTCTGCTATCAATGTCACAGTACCGTTGAAGTTGCACTGGGGAAAGAATCCGAAGTGCATGGACCGTTTCAAAAAGGGGGAAAGTGCTATCTCTGTCATGACGCGCATGTTACCGATTTTAAACCGCTTTTAAAGGCGGAAGAAAAACAGCTTTGTTTTCAATGCCACAATAAGAAAATTACAAAAGGCGAGCGCACGATCCGTGATATCGAACAATGCGTCAACGCTAAATTTGGGCATGAACCGGTAGCAAATGATGGGTGTTCCGCCTGTCATGCTGCTCACACACCTGATAATTTTTTCCTGCTCTCAGCCGCGTTTCCCCAGGGCAGTTATACCGAAGGCAAAGCCGAGAACTTCGCCCATTGCTTCGATTGCCACGACTCCGCATTGATGGAGCAGGCTGAATCCGCCACAGCGACCCAATTTCGGGATGGCAAGCGGAACCTGCATTATGTGCACATTGCCCGTGAAAAGGCGAGAAACTGCACAACCTGCCATGAAACCCACGGCTCAAAATATCCTCATATTATCGCACAAAAAGTTCCGTTTGGCAAATGGACCATGCCCATGAAATATACCGTAACTGAATCCGGCGGCTCCTGCCTGACCGGATGCCATAAAGAATTGGGTTATGACAGAAATCACTAACGGTATGGTGAATAATAGCAGATTCTCGGAATTATCACCGCAATGTGTGTCCATCCGGCTCGTAGCATTTAATCCACTCGCAAGGGATTAGAAAAAAGCAAGGGTTTTCAATCCCTTGCGAGTATAGAAGCGGGTGGCACGAATTGCATTCAGACGAATTTCACATTGTGTCAAACGAATCCCAACCCGATTATTCCTTCCAACGAAGATAAAATAGAAATTTCCCAAATCAAACTATATCACATTGAGGATAAATAGCCTTGCGGATCAGCGGTCGCAACATAGCCTAACGGATTTCAATTAGCAAGTTAATATGAAATAGCCTGGCAACCAAAAGGATTACCCGGTGGGTTATATTTTTGCAAAATGCAGCCGGAAGAATTTTCAGAAGCATAAAGTTGGTTCTACAAAATCGTTTCAACACGTATTCACTGGCGATGCACCAACACTTCCGCCGGATGCTTCGGATAGCCTGTGACACCCCGCGATCGGGCGAACTGGTAAATTCGACGCAGCGGTCGCTCACGGAATGGGAATTCGCGCAGTTTATTGCCGGCGAGTGCATCGCTGGCGCCCCTGACATCACACGCCTGAAGGGCGACTTCACGCAAGCTCCGCAACGCGGGTGGGCGTTGGTCGATCCTGTTTTTCGATTCCAGCGGATCCTCGAGCAGGTTGAAGAGCTGTTCGCGTCCCCCGTTTGACATGAAAATATATTTCCACTCGCGGGTTCTGACCATGATCTTGAATAAAGGCGTACCGGGTTCGCCATAATAGCCGATGAGTGTCTCGCGTGGACTGCCGTTTCCTTGCAGCATGCCGAGTATATCGATACCATCTCGTAAATCGAGTTGTCCGGCGGCATGTGTAGCAATCCCAAATAAATCGGTCAAGCAAACGAGTTCATCGCGGCGTTGATTTGCCGGGAGCCGCTGCGGAAAACTCAGCAAAAACGGAATATGGCAGGCGGCTTCGAAAAAGCTTTCCTTTTGCCAGGCATGATGATCGCCCAGGTGATCCCCGTGGTCGGCGAAAAAGCAGATGAGGGTGTTGTCTGCGTCAGGGCGCGCTTCCACGGAATCGAGAATGCGCCCGAGGCAATCGTCGATATAGGAAATTTCTCCGTAGTATCGCGCTTTAAGCACGCGCGCGTGAGCATCGTTGATATCTTCCGCCCAGATCGCATAATTCATAAATGGTATTTGCTCATCCTGATGATCGATCTCAAGGGCGCCGCGAACAGGATTCGGCATGCGGTCGGGATCATACATCCTGTTGAACGGGATCGGCGGCGCAAAGGGCGGATGGGGTCCAATAAATGAGACGAATCCAAAAAACGGGCGCGGATCCCGGGATTGGATTTGACTCACCGCCCGATCCGCTGCCCAGCGTTCAACCGTGATTTCCGCCGGCATGGGGCTCATCTGCGGCATGTAATACATATCGGTGCGCTCACCCATCAATCCCTCGATAAAATCGAATTCCGGATGCTCGCGCGCAATCCAGCCTGCAAATCCATCGCGATTGCGCTGCTCCGGCGTGCCATAAAGCTCCTCGCTGTGCAAATGGACATCGTATCCCAGTTCTTCATCCCAGGGCTGCGTGTGAAATTTGCCGATGCCGAACGTTCGGTAACCGAGTCCGCTCATCGTTCGCGCGAGGTATGGTCCGCAGCGCTCTTCCATCGCCTGCGGCTGCCCCGGAACCGGCTTCGACCGCGCATTGCTGAAAATCCGGGTTTTTGGCGGCTCGCTCCCGGTTCGAATCGTATAGCGAGCCGGCACGCACACGGGGCAGGTTGAATAGGAATTTGTAAATGCTAAACCACGCTGAACCAGGCGATCGAAATTGGGTGTATAGATGTGCTGATTCCCCAGTGCCTGGATGGTATCGAATCGTTGCTGATCGGTCATGATGAAAAGTATGTTGGGCTGACTCATTTTTGTCGCTCCTGTTAACATTAGCGGGAGATTCAATTATTTTGATTTTGCTGGCAAAAGTTTCATCGAACCTGTTTTGAAAAATACACATACAGGCATGAATCACGAAGGTACTGCTGTTTGCGCTGAGAATTGACTCATCTGAATATCACCTGGTTGGCTTCGATGGTTGCATCGGGTCGACTTGCTATTCCGCGGCACATAATTTTATAAATTCGGGATTCGCCGGCGCGGTATCCAGAAAACGCAACAGATTTCCCGAATAGATGCCTTTCAGCGTGCTCACATCCAATCCGAGTTTTTTATAGATGGCGTCATCGTTGTTTATCCACTTTCGCACCCATGCCTGGTTATAATCGTTGGCGGTGCAATCGGTGCCGAAAAGAACATTGCGATTCACATCGTAACCCACGGTGAATAGTCTGGTCAATGCCTCTTCGCGATAAATGGGAGGCGTACCTGGTGTCATATCAATAAACATCTCAATCGCCAGACTTGCATCGCGCGAATGGGCATTCTGGAATTTCCCATAAACCGCGATCAGTTCGTCGCACCAGGGCCAGGAAATATGTGCCAGGGCGAATTTCAATCCGGGAATATAGATCAGCGCTTCGAATTCAACCGGGCGGTTGTAGCGCGAACTTGCCTCACCATCCCAGAGAATGCCGGAATGAAATAGCAGCGGCATCCGGGCTTGAGCGATCTTTGTGAATACTGCCATCGGGCGCTCATCCCCCGGGTAAAATCGGTTGCAGATGACTTTGAATCCGTGCACACCGCGTCGGACTGCCAATTCAACTTGCTCATTTGCATCTTCTTCCAGCGGATCGATCCAATAGAATGGGTGAAGGTCGGGGGCGCCTTCCACCCATTGCATCAGATTATCCAGACGCTCCCCAGTCGGGTGCGGCTGGCACAATTTGACAAACGATGGCGGTGGAATCGAGATTAAAATACCGCCAGAGATACCGGCGCTGCGCATTTTGCCAAGCAAATCAGATTGCTGCACGACTCCCGGATCCAGGTGAATATGACAATCAAATCGCTGCAATGGACTTTCCTCAAAAACTGGTTTCAACGCCAAAATTTCAATTGAAAGAATTTTATCAGTGCGATTCCCGTTTGATGAATCGTCTTTCCACGCTGATACAATACACATCATTTTGAAAAATGCAGCGTAGTTTTTCGAAGGTAACCAATTTTGATTGAAATGTCAATCTTAATCTACAAATTTTCAAACCGGATGACCTCTTGATTAAAGGTGAGAAATAAGCAACTCCGGGCAATACCAGCCATGCATGATCGCAAGGCAAAGAAATTCTGCCAGATTCCATCAAATTATATGCAAGTATTTTTCAAGAAATGACAATCATTCAATCATATTGAAAAGTTCTATAGATTTAAAAATATCATTGACTTTAGCAGATAGATTCACTACATTTTGATGCCGGGTTTCTTGAAATTATTGTTTGCAAAGTTCAGGGAAAGTGGCAGGGAATCTTCAAAGGATTAGAACCTTAACCAGGGATGAAACGCCTGATGATTACACGGACATTCATTATCACAATCGAAATTTTCATTTCGCTTTTCTGGCAACGGATTTTCGCCCAGTACGATGCGGACTCATCGTGGGTTGCCACTACGGTCACCATTGCTGCTGTGGGGGACATTATGATGGGCACAACATTTCCGGAACACAAAAATTATTTACCCCCTGATAACGGGCGGCACCTTTTTGTCGACGTAAAATCGCATCTGAAATCCGCCGATATCGCTTTTTGCAACCTCGAAGGTCCGCTGGTTGACTTCGGGAAATTGGCGAAAAACTGCAAAGATACAACGAAATGCTATGCGTTCCGGACACCCGCTCGTTTTATTCGAAATCTGGTAGATGCGGGATTTAATCTCGCGAGTTTAGCCAACAATCATTCGCGTGATTTCGGTGAGGTCGGACGCGACACAACTATGATGCTGCTGGATAGCGTCGGAATCGCCCATTCAGGACGATTGGGGGATATTGCGTCGCTGCGCATCAGGGATTTAAATGTGGGGATGATCGCCTTCAACACTTATGACGGCTCCTACAATTTGCTGGAACGTGAGGAAGCGAAGGGGACGGTTGCAGAATTATCGAGAATTCATGACATACTCATCGTCTCCTTTCATGGCGGCGCCGAAGGCGCGTCTGCATTGAATGTGCCAGATAGTTGCGAAATTTATTACGGCGAGGAGCGCGGTCATTTGCGGGAATTCACCCACGCGATGATCGACGCCGGAGCAGATCTGATCCTCGGTCACGGTCCGCATGTGCCACGGGGAATGGAAATTTACAAAAACCGCTTAATCGCCTATAGCCTGGGAAATTTCTGTACCTACGAACGGTTCAACCTTTCGGGACCAAATGGGCTGACTTATATTCTGAAAGCGGAATTGGAGCGTGACGGAAGCATTCGGCGCAGCAAAATCATTTCATGTTACCAACGAGATCCCGGCATACCAAAGGTCGATCCGGCACAGCGCGCTGCAAAGCTCATTCACAGCTTATCGAAGCAGGATTTTGGCGCGAACGGCGTCAGGGTGGGTGTGGACGGTGAATTGAAAATACTGGCGCAGATGGAGCCATAAGGCAACCATTCATCGGCGCGAGGCTGCGCAGGAGGAATTCCTCGGAGATGATATCGTTATTAATTATTGCGGAACCTGACCTTCATAGCTTCCAAAAGCTTACTCATCAACCAAAAGACCACTATCGCGCAAATAACACCGCTGCTATCCGCGATGAAATCGCCGATTTCGGCAACGCGACCGGGAACAAACATCTGGTGCACTTCATCGCTGGCGGCGTACAGCATTGCGATGATCCCAGCCAGCAGGAGATTGCGCCAGGTCATCCGTGCGGGCTGATTCAACGTCATTGCTCTGATGACGAGGTATCCCAATATCGCATAAACGCCGAAATGCGCCATCTTATCTGTGACGTTGAATCCCAAATCAGGTGTTTGAATATACGGTATATGCGACAGGCTGAAAATCACCGCTGCCCAAATCAGCGCCGGCAGATAAAACACAAAAAATCGTTTCAAAACTTCCCCCGCTGGATCATCAGGTAATCTGTATTTTTCATTCGAAAAAAGTGGTTAAAAAAAGCTATCGGAAAAAATCTTCACAAAGCAAAATCACTGTTCGTCGATGCGAAGATCCGGTAATTTCACCATGCCTGCTTTTTTTGCATCAGCGAGCATCATCCTTTCCAATTCATCCCGCAATTCATTCTCCAAAGCAGGAACCGGCTCATTGCTGAGAATCGACTGCCCTTTAGCGTGCGCTCGTTCGAGAATTGATTTTTGATCCGGCGCAAAGGAAGGGTAACGATCTATGATATCGGATGGCGTGAAAAATTCATCTCGCATCCATCGCAGCGTATTGGGTGAAGTCAGGAAATGCTCCGCATGGTGAATATCGCCCATCAAGTCGTTCGCGATTGACGGTTCATGCATTTCGATTCCCCGTTGAAGCCGCAGACACGCCCCGCAGATTTCATTATCTATAACCAGTTTTTCAAGGCTTTGACAGGTTTGGAATGACAGCATTCCCGGTCCTGCAATAACATTGAGTCCGCTCAGCGCTGCAAAAAGCGCGCCCATACCGCTCTCAAATCCCGCTTGAACATCGACGTGCTTCGAATCGGACAGGCAAAGATAGCCATGCGTCGGCAATCCCAGGTGTTTTCCGATAGCGGCAGTGCCGGATGCGAGCATCATCGCTTCAATTGAGCCCATGGGCGTGGTTCCGAATCGCATGTCGAATATGGTTGGCGATCCGCCCCAGATTACAGGTGAGCCGGGACTGGTTAATTGATGAATCACGAGCCCGCTCAAATTTTCCGATGTATGCTGAACCAGGATTCCCGGCAGCGTCACGGGTGCAGTCGCGCCGGCAAGCGGCATGGATACCAATTCGGCGGGGATACCCGAGCGCGCACATTGAATTAAATCATGGCAACCATGGGCGCTCCATTTGAGGGGCGATGTGGGACAACAATCGAAAATTGCCAGCGGTTTGCGGCGCAAATTTTCGTTACCGCCACGGATGACAACGAGCATGTTTTTCATGCTCTTAAAGCCTTCAGGCGTGAAGGTTCCGCTTACGATTGGCAATTCACAAACCTGAAGGGCGATATAAAGCCGGTAACGATCGGCGATTTTTTCCGGCACATCGGCGGGAACCAGGGCGGTGGATTGTATGGCGAGATGCTCCAGGTGCTGCGTGAGTCGGGCGAATTGCACCAGATCGCGGGTCGCTGGTTTTCGTGGGGTGCGCGCATTCACGTCGAGAATCTCGAGCGCGGCAGATCCCGGGGTGAAATGAAGGCGCTGCCCTGCCAGTTGCGCAGCGGGATTCCCATCTCGATCGTATAGCTCTATGGTTGAGGGAGCGGTTTCCAGGCATTTTTCAACGCACGCTCTTGAAAAATACGTCTTGCGAGACGATGGATTGATTCGGAGTCCGGCTTCTGATAAAGTGTTTCGCGCAACCTCGTCTTCGACAATTACGCCGGTCTTCTCCAGCACAACGCATGCCTCATCGATAATTCGCTCCACCAGACTTTTGTCAATGGCTGAGAAGTGTGGGTGCGATTGCATAAAATGGAATTTCAGAAATAAAGCCGTAAAAACAATGCCGGCTGCTGCTCCAGGATCAAACGATGGCGCTTGAGTGTCGTATTCGTAACAATACCGCCAGCCTGATCGTGCGATTCCTCATTTTCGCGGAACATGGAATACGTGAATAAATTCATGCAGAGGTAAATGCTGAAATTATTCCTCATGAAATATTCAGCCCCGTATGTCAATCCAAAATTGAGTTGAAACGTTTTTTTGTCGTTCCAATTCAAACTTTCCACCTTTTCCTTCGAATGCGCCCAACCGATGGAAGATCTGATTCCGGCGAAAGGAGATAATCGTTTGTCTGAGAAAAAGTAACCGCGTATTTCGGGACCAGCGAGGATTGCAACCTCTGTGTCGGTGGTATTCTGTGTTGTTGTTAATGTCGATTGCGATTCCACGTCGGTATCAGTCTGATCGTACATGACATCGGCGAAAAACAAGAGCATGGTTTTATTGCTGATGCCGTACGAGAGTGAAATCTCCTTTAACTGATTCAAATAAATACCGGCACCGAGACCGAATTGGTGTTCAACATTCTGTCCGTAGCTTGCTGCGCCAAAAGCCAAAAAAACAATACAAACGACGATCGTATTGGTTTTCATCTTAACCTCCCAGGGGGATTAAAAAGCAATTAGGGTTAACTGGCACTGCTAAAGGATTATTTCCCGAATTCCTCAGCTTCATTCATGCCGAGGGATGAGCGCCGTTCCAATTGACAAGTTTATCGAAAAATTTGGGAATGAGCCACCGGTTCGCCAGTTGATACGCTACGAAGGCATACGACGCTCCGATGATTAAATCGATGATGTAATGCTGATTCAGGTACACCGTGGCGAACCAGGTTCCGACCGGATAAATATAAAACCATTTCCGGTGACGTTTGAATCGCAATGAAGCAACATAAGCAATAACGAGCGGATAAGCGCCGTGCAATGAAGGGATAGCCGCGAAAAGGTTCGCATTGAAATTATCCCAGAGCGTGGTGAAAAAATTCGCATTGATCATATTGTCGATATTCACGAGCGCACCCGCGCTGAAAATCCCATAATCGTACGTCACATTGGGCGGCAGGAATCCTTCCTTCATCACATACCACGGCGGCGCTGCCGGATAAAGCATGAATGTAATCAGCGCGAAAACATTCAATACGGTCAATGTGTACACGAACCTGTAAAATAGCCTGCGGTCATCCACCGTGTGCCATATAATCCAGCCGAGTAGCAATGGCGTCGCGAAATGTGCTGCATAAAAATTGGCACTGATGACATCGATCAATGAACGCAAAATCGAACCTTTCGCCAGTACCTGAAAATGCGCTAATTGGTCGAGAGAAACAAGACCGCCGAATAAGGGATACAGCAATTTCTGTTCAATCGCCTGAAATATCGGTCCATTCATGGTAGCCTGCAAATCCTGAAACCAGAAAGCAGGGATTTTGCCATTGAATAGCCAGCCAAAACAGAACAGCTCGCCCCAATACGGACCTTCGACGTGGATAGTTCCCCGCACTGAATCGGCAACGCCCCGCATCATGTCGTAGCCGATCCAGCCCAGAATGAAAGGTGACCAATCGATCAAGAATCGCTTGGCGCGTTCTTTGCCCAGTACGAACGAAAAAATAATCAAAGCGAAAAAAACATGATCCGGGCGGACGTGTATAATTTGATTGATTATAACGAAATAGATAAGTATCGCAAGAAAAACATATAGTTTCCATTTGTGGGACGAACTTCGGATGTTTTCAATAATAGATTTCAATCTGGAACCGTTTCTGTGCAACTTCTTTCCTTTCTTCACTATTCCGGCTGGCATATCGTCGAGCAAACATCGCTATCTTTATGAAAAGCAAACGGATCGTCGGGTAAATTTCGATGGCTTTCCGCATGACGTGTGACCTGCTTTTTTTCCATTTCCAGAGCAGTTGTAATTTTGATTGATCTCAAATACGCGGCAGCGATCGGATATTAAAAATCGAAATTCGAAATTAATCAAATTAAACGATAATTCTTGAATCCCCAGATCAATTCCTGTGCAGTCACCTTGATGATTCCCGTCACCGGAATGCAAAGCAGCAAGCCCAGCAATCCAAACATCTCGCTGCCGATGAAGATAACTATAATTACAACCAGCGGATGAATTTCGACACTTCTTCCGAGAATGTTCGGAGAAACCACGGTATCATCTATCAGGCGTATAACTGCGAATGCAATCACAACCATAATTGCGGCGTTGAATGTTCCTTTGTCAACGAAATTCAAGATAACCGCCGGCACAGCGCCCGCAATCGGACCGAAGTACGGGATCATATTGGCGGCGCCGGCTAAAACGCCGATAAAAAAGTAATACGGCACATTCAGAATCGATAAAGCGATCACCGAGAGTGTTCCAATCACGATGGAAACCAGCAACTGCCCCCGGATATAACTGCCCAGTTGGCGATCTATTTTATGTGTCAGGCTGAGCGCCATTTCGAAATACCGATTGGGAACCATTTGAATCAAGCTCTTTTTTATCCGCCGACCATCTTTCAGCAGGAAAAACGTCATGAACGGGATGAGCACCAGCGTAATGACGCCGGAAAAAATGTTTGGGATAATATTAATGCTTTGGTTCAGCAATTCGTAAACGATCGCAGTGGTTTTCTCCATGATTTCGCGGGAAATTTCCGGATTTTTCATAAGCGGAATTTCCCGTTTGAGCAGCACCATCAAACGGTCGAAAACTTCGGTTGGCGTTTTATTTTCAAGCCCGCTGGCAATGGATTGAATCTCCCTGCTGACAATCGGCGAAAGCAGAATCACCAGAGTCGCGATTACCAGGCTCAGTAATATCATTATAGTGAGAACCGCTGCCAAACGATTTAATCCGTTTCGTTCGAAAAATTTTACCAGAGGATTAAGCAAAAAGGTTAGCAATACTGACAGGATAAACGGGGTGAATACCTGCCTGGTGTATGGCAATATGGTGAAAGCCAGGTACAGAACGATGATTGCCACAATGCTTTTCATGATCGCGATCAGGGTCTTCCTGTTGATCCTCACGATAATGGATTTATCTTCATCAATGAAATTCATATATTTTACCAGAAAAATAAATTAAAGCAAAATTTCCTTTTTATTCATTTTTATCCTTATTTCCTGTAATTCCTCATTCGTCTGTCGCAATCGCCGGGCAATCATATCCGCAAGCTTCACCAGAACTTTATTCCCCAACCTGGGATGTCTTTCGATTAATCCAAAAAGATCAGGTCGGAACAATCCCAATATGTGAGATTCAGTCAACGAGATCGCTGTCGCCGAACGGGGTGCTTCATTCAGAAGCGCCATATCCCCGAAGAAATCGCCATCTGAGAGCCTTGCCAGTTCTTCCTGCGCATTCGTATCTTTTCCGCGAAAAATTCCTACATCACCGTGTTGAATGATATACATACCAACACCCGGTTCGCCTTCCCAGAAAATCGTTTCATTGGCTTTATAATACCGATGGTGGATGATGCGTTCGAATTCTCTGATTTCACTTGATTTCAATTCACGAAATATAGGGACGCCTTTCAGCGTCTGCAAAATATCGATACCTGCTTCTTCGTGCGCATGAAAAATATTTCCCCAAAGTCCGTTTATCTTTGCCATCCGTTATATTATCCAAAATTATGAATCATAAGAAAACATTATGTAAGCAGTTTTATATTTAGGAGGTGGGATAAATTAACTTGGACATTTTGCTTAAAAATAATTTTGATAAATAGCCAAACAAGAAATTGAAAGGGTTACTTATTTTATCCCCCCTCCTTAACATGCAATTAATATAAGAAAATCAGGATCAGATGTCAATAAGAATTTTGTTGATTCTTTATGATTTTTTGGTTACCTTTTACGCATTCATTTATTTTTCTAAAATCTCAGGAAGGCTGTATGACACGACGGATTGTAATTTTACTCCAGCTTCAACTCGTTTTCATCTCGGGAACCTTGTTGCCGGCGGGATCGCAATTGGATATTTTTCAAACCAATCTGGCGGCTGCCAGGCAGAATTTTCAAACGGCAGACACGCTCTTGCAGGCTTTAAAAATTGCTGATGCCATGAAAGCCTACCTTGCCGGTCGCCAGCTTTTAAAGGATTCATTTTTCGCGCTGCTATTGGCGCGTCAAAAAGACAGCCTGTCTGCTGAGGTCGTCACCACAGCCTGGGATTCGGCGGTGGCATCCATGAGAATTCGGTTGAAAGGAATTGATGACTGCGAGTTCGAACGGTGCTTTATTTACAATGAAGAAAAAGCTGCAAACGTGTGCATTAATGTAATTCGGAGCCAGGATTCGACCGCTTTCTCCCGGTTGATGGATGAACTCAAAATCCTGTTTGATTCAGAAGAAAACTTGCATTTGAAATTATTTTTCGGCAAAATTTATGATTACATTCTTCTGAAGAGCAACCTGGCGACCTTCAGATTGGTGGCATTTGCTGACAGCGCTGCGTATGCTGCACATCATAAGCGATATGGAAATTTTGTGATGCTTTATAGAAATTATAAAGCTCGTGCAGAACAGAACAATCGATGAATGAGGATTTCTGATGCGTAACATTAATAAGATCAAATTGATAATAACAGTTGCACTCACAATATTATTAGCATGTGCGGATGACAGCGAAGATAAGTCGGCATTGAAATCGTACCTGTCAACAGAGAAGCATGAGCAACATTTGACCGGAATCGTAAATTGCATCGATTTTTTGGGCTATGGCTATGATAACGTGGTTTCAAAATCACAACTCGACTCGATGAAAAACGCAGCCGATGCATATCTCGCGTATCTGGATGGCTACGCTCCGAAATTCAAATCGACACGGCAAATTTTAAGCGGCTATCAGGAGACTGCCCGGACATATCGCGATGAGTTGGATCGGCTGCCCGCCCGCATCGACGCCTACAGAGCCGTATGCAATGAAATCGACAGCCTTGAAGCCCAATCCAGGGAATCCAAAGCCATCGTCTTGAGAAATCAAAGGGACACGATCCGGGAAAGCATCACCAACAGGTTTTTAATGAAACGAACCCAAATGTTTCTCGACGAAATTGCGGGGCTATTTGAGCGGCTCGATTAGAAAAGCAGAAAAACCTTATCGGAATCGCTTTTGAGAAATTTAACTCGAAGAAGATTTCGCCGGCAAGCTTTTTGTACACTCCATTTCGGGAGCGTTCGGCAGGCAATTCATCTCTGTGGATTCCGATTGCTATGTATTTGATTGAGCAGTATCACAACAATCCGCTAAATCAGCCAAAACGTGTTATTATGAACGGTTTGGGATGCGTAGCTTGATTTCTCGTTTCGGCAGCGACTTTCCGCCCGAAATGAATGAGTTTTGGACTTTGCGTATTCTGCAAAAAAAGAAACCTGGAGGACGACTCATGAATACGGAACATCAACAGAAAGTCACCCTGAAGGGCGCTCCTGTTACGCTCCTCGGAATTGAAGCGAAAACAGGAAATAAAGCCAGGGAATTCAGTGTGCTGGATCAGGCATTCAAACCGGTGCACCTGTCGGATTCTGCTGGCAAGATTCGAATCATCAGTGCTGTTACATCGCTGGATACTTCAGTTTGCGATGCCCAGACGCGACGCTTCAATGAGATTGCATCCAGCCTGGGCGAGGCAGTTGAAGTCATAACCATCAGCATGGATTTGCCTTACGCGCAAAAAAGATGGTGCGGAGCGGCTGGAATCGACCGGGTGAAAGTCTGTTCGGATCATCGTGATGCGCAATTCGGCATTGCATTCGGGGTATTGATTAAGGAATCGAGGCTCCTGGCACGCGCGATTTTCATCATTGACCGGGAAGATGTGATCCGGTACGTCGAATATGTCAAGGAAATAACTGAACAACCGGATTACGACAGGGCTTTGAGCTTTGTCAAATCGATGCTCTAATTTAAGCGTTTTCTGCGGATCAGGAGGGAATGCTGAGAGCAGACACATCAGGTTGGAATCAGCCGATATTTCTTGATTTTGTCATACAATGTTTTTCGATCGATCCCCAGCAGTTTCGCGGTTTGCGTCCGATTCCAGTTCGTAAATGCAAGGGCTTTTTCAATATGTTCGCGCTCCACATCCTCCAGCGTTTTTATGCTGGCTGTGGGATGGCTCGTGAATTGAGGCGTTTCCCTTATAATTGAAGGCAGGCTCTGCAAAGAAATTTCAGGTCCTTCTTCGAAAACAGCAGCACGTTCAATCACATTTTCCAGCTCTCGCACATTTCCGTGCCAATCATAATTCATCATCGCCTGCAACGCGCGTTCATCAAAGCCTTCGAGGTCGCGCTTCCGTTTGTGTCTGAACTTATTCAAAAAATGTTCTGCCAGGGGAATGATGTCTTCTTTGCGCTCTCTCAGCGACGGCAGATGAATCGGGATAACGCTCAGGCGGTAGAACAAATCTTCGCGGAAGGCACCGCTTTCCACTTTTTGGCGCAAATCCAGGTTTGTCGCAGCAATCACGCGCACATTCACCTTAATCGTTTTCGTATCGCCGACCCGTTTGATCTCCTTTTCCTGGATGGCACGCAAAATTTTAGCCTGAATATTCAACGAAATATTGCCGATCTCATCGAAAAAGAATGTCCCGCCATTGGCAAGCTCAAAACTGCCGTGCTTGGTTGCAATCGCACCGGTGAACGATCCTTTTACATGCCCGAAGAGTTCGCTCTCAAAAAGCGTTTCCACCAGCGAACCGCAATCCACCGTGAGGAATGGCTTATCCCGGCGCAGACTATTATGATGTATCGCCTTGGCAATCAATTCCTTACCGGTTCCGCTCTCTCCGGTTATCAGGACCGTACTGTCAGTGGGCGCAACTTTATGCACCAGATCGTACACCTCGATCATCCGCGTGCTTTGCCCGATTAGCGCATCCTGATTCTCATTATAAATGAGTTGCACATGTTTGCCTGCGCTGCCATAAAGCAGCTTGCGCCGATCAACAACGTTCTGTAAAATTTTTCGGATCGTACCGGGCGTAAACGGTTTGGGCACATAATCATAAATGCCCAATTTCATCGCTTCCACCGCCGATTCAATCGTCGCATAGCCGGTGAGAACAATTATATCAGCCTGGGGCAGCACCTTCTTGATTTCCGCGATCAGCTCCAATCCGCTCATGCCCGGCATTTTCAAATCGGTGAAAATCAGATCAAATTTAGTCTGCTCGATTTGCGCCAAAGCCTGAAGCCCGCTTTCTACCGCGATCGCATGGTGATGCTCATTTTCGAGAATCTCCCGGCAGGCATCCCGAATGATTTTGTCATCATCAACAACCAATATATTCAGCGAGCTATCAAACATTGTTTATTCCTTCCACGCATTATTTTTCTGGTTTTACGAACTGGTTCCGGTACTGGTTCCGCGCTTGTTCCCAATCTCATGAACTGCACGTTGCTGCCAAATACAAAAAAATTATGGGAACTATGAGGTTGAAATTTGCATCTATATTCGATATGGTTATGATTTAAAATGCGCTTGAACTGCGTTAAGTCATTAGAAAAGGCAGCCATAAAATCCAGGCATTCAATCACATCGACATGAAAGCTCAATGCGATTGCGTGACCGGATCCGGATTCAAATTCTGCAAGTATCATCCAATTGATTGAGAAGGGAAAAAAATGATGACCTCCAAGGAGCGGTTACTTGCCGCCTTCAGACGGCAACCGGTAGATCGCATTCCGGTAACATTATACGAATTCAACACTTATAGCGATAACTGGACGCGGAAGGAACCGTCGTATCATCCGTTGCTCGAGCTTCAGGATAAATCAGGGGATACGTTCGTGTCGGCTTCGGCGGGCGGCGGACTCATGGGGGATATGAATTCGGTGCATCGCCATTCAAAATTAAATTCCGAAAAAGATGAGTTGACCGAAACAGTCGTCCATACACCGCGGGGACCACTGAATGCCATTTACCGGCGCTCGAAAAATATCGCAACCAGTTGGGCGATCAAGCATTTCATCGAAAATGATGAGGATATCGAGCGCTTCCTGAGCATCGATTACAAATTTCAACCGCAGGATTTGTCAAAATTGAAACGCCTTGAACAGAAATTGGGGGAGAACGGTGTGCTGCTGTTCGGAACCGGCGATCCGCTGGGACATATTGCCGGAATTTTTAACTTTGAGGAATTTGTGCTGCGCTGCTACCGCGATTTAGCACAAATCAAAATCATGCTCGATAAAGCCGCCCTGTACATTCAGGATCAGATCGATTACATCAATCAGCACTTCTCCAATGTGTGTTTCCGCCTCTGGGGACCCGAATATGCCGGCGCCCCGCTGATGAATCCCAAAAAATATTTTTACCCGCTGGTGATCGAATACGTCACCCCCCTGGTTGAACGAATACATGCCGGCGGAAATTTCGCAATTTTCCACTGTCATGGCATGTTGAATGATATTCTGGAAATGATCGCTGAAACCGGCTGCGATGTGCTGGAGCCGCTCGAAGTGCTGCCGGTTTTGACAGCCGATGTGACGATGCGCGACATCAAACAACGTATCGGCGACAAGATCTGCCTTGCCGGTGGCATGCAGGCAGTAGACCTGGATAATGGCACGCCCGAATTGATTCGAACCCGTGTCAGGCAAATGATACGCGATGGCGGTCCTGAAGGGCTCATTCTCCTGCCCACGTCTGCCCCGCTGGAAATTCCCCTGCCGAATAGTATTGTAGAAAATTATCGCGCCGCCTTCGAAATCGCAAACGAGATGGCATGTTGAGGATTTTTAACCAGGTTTAAATTGAGCGCTATGAAGATGATGAGAATACCCTTTTTCTCCACACGCCCGAATAGCTGAAATGAAATTCCGGACTCCCATCGCTAATTACCTCGCCGATGCGCCATCTGATGCTGAGGTTTTGCATTATATAGTATACCTCAGATATGGGAATGCTTTCAAAGGTTTTTAACCTTTGAAAGATTAAATTATGCTGCCGACAACTGAACCATTACAAAATATAGCATTTTTTTCTTGACATTGACTTTTCCTTTAACTAAATTAAATTTCAACTATATATTGAAAATTAGGGAGGAAAGTCATCATGTTAAACTATTTCAATTTGAATGAACGCGCTCAACAAGGATTCCGGCAGACCGAACAAAAAATTTATAAAAAAGGCGAAAATCAGCAACCCAAACCCGTGAAACGATCCGGAGCGCCTGCTGATGCAACACATGATGCCAGACGTGGGGATGATGCCGCGAAAACCGTAAAAGTTCCCCTGGCATCGATTCGAATGTCGACTCTGCATCAGGTTCTGATGTATGTGGGTGTTCTCTTCGGTATTTTAGCGAGTTCATTCGTACGAAATTTTCCAGAAATTGAAAAAGCGTTTTCTGATTTTAATTTAGGCAAGCTCGTGGTCTCATGCGTGATTGCCTTGATCATCATTCCCCTGATTTACCAAAAATTAAACGTCAATCCCAGGGCGCCGTTCATCGTTCAATTCGGATTATTCGTCCAGAACGGTGTTTTTTGGGATGTTCTGCTCAATGTTGGTCATATATCGCCGAGTTGAACGAACTGAATTTCAATCCATCGATTTTACAGAAGTGACACCGGAGCATCCGCTGAAGATGGACATTAAAATGCGTGCAGACCGTTTGCAGTGAATTTCATAACCTATTTGCAAAGGAGTTGATCGATTATGGCAAACGAAATCATTGACATGCACATCCATTTCGGAGCGCCGAGGGATGAGCAAAGTGGTTGTTACTGGTCTGAAAAATTCGAAAAAACAGCGGCTTACTGGGCAATGCTCTTGCTCACAAAATCGCTGTTCAAAAAAGTTGACATCAACCGGGTACGCAAAAATCTGCTGGATGCCGTCAACGGATCAAAATACGTTCACAAAGGCGTTTTCCTCGCAATGGACCAGGTTTACGATGAAAACGGCGGCGTGCATCCTGAACAAACTCATTTGCATGTGCCCAATCATTATCTGGCTGATCTGGCGCAGCAGAATCCGCGCGTGTTCTGGGGGGCATCGGTTCATCCATATCGCAATGACTGGGAAAGCGAGCTGGATTATTGCCTGGAAAACAAGGCTGTTCTGTGCAAATTGATTCCTTCCTCGCAGATGTTCAAGCCCGACCATCCGAAATGCACACGCCTGTACCAAAAACTGGCTGAGCATAACTTGCCGCTGCTCTGCCATGCGGGTCCCGAATACGCCATCCCGACCTCCGACGAGACTTACAACACCTACAACAATCCAAAATATTTGCGAACCGCACTCGATAATGGTGTTACCGTTATTATTGCCCATTGTGCCCTGCCTTACTTCTGGGTATTCGATACTGATTACCACGACGATTACGAAGATTTTCTGAGCCTGTTCGACGACGCCGAGAGCCATGGCTGGAATCTCTACGCAGATCTATCTGCGTTTTGCACCCCGTCGCGCGCGCCATACATTGATGAAATCAAACGGCGCATCCCTGCTAATCGCCTGCTTTTCGGAAGCGACTATCCGGTCCCACTCTTCGAATTGAGCTACAACAAAAGCAAAAATTTCTTCTCCTGGCTGCGCTTCATCATCAAAATCGCATTCACCAAAAATCCGCTGGACAAGAATTACAAACTGATCGAAGGCATGAAATTCGACAACAGCGTCTTCACCAATGCATCGCGGTTGTTTGAATTGATTCGGTATTAGTGCGGCAACATTTTATCTGTCACGTTAAAAACAGTCTTCCCAACAAAACCCAGTGAGGAACCATGAGCACAATCAAAACAGCAATTGCCGTATCAGATTTGCATCTGGGTGTGCCCGACAGCTATCTACACTCGAAAGATGCAAATTACAGCAAAAACATGGCGGCGGTCAGGAAGCTTCTGCAAAAACTCGGACCTCAGGATGAATTCATCCTCAATGGCGATTTCCTCGATCTGGCAGTAGGCAGCCTGGATCTGGTTTATGCAGATGCAAAGCAGTTCTTCAAGCTATTATCTGAATCCGGACCATACAAACGTATCGTATTCATACCGGGCAACCACGATCATCATTACTGGCGCGCCCTTGGTGAAAAAGCCTGCATCGATGGCAGGTTGAGCCAGGACCAACTGCCACCTGGTCATTTCGAATACTCCTGCCGGTTTGTAGATGCGCGGTATTCGAGCAAGGATTCAGAATTGCCCTTCCGGCTCTTGCTCAGCTATGCCTGGCCCAATGAAACCAAAATGCCGGAAATCGTGGTCAAATATCCGCATCACCTGGTGAAAGTCGATTTGGGGAATAATACGAAGGCGCATTACCTTGTAACGCATAGCCATTTTCTGGAAAACCGGTTCAAAGTGGCAGATTACGTCATCGAGTCGGCGCACCTGGAGGAATTGGAAGCATTCAACAATTTCTGGCTGGAGACATTCAACTACTATTGGGGGCATGCCGGCAGATTTTCTGATAAAGTCAGAAGCATCGAGGAGGGTTATCGCAAAGACGAAGACGAAGCCCGGCGCATTGTCAAGGAGGTGCTGGACGGAGTCTATTTGAATGTGGTTAAAAAATTCAACTTGTGTTGGCCCAAAACCTGGCTGCTCAAATGGATTCTCAAGCTCGTTGTTAATAATATCTCATTGGAAGACACCACCAAACTTCGCGGGACAGCCGTGGATGAAAAACTGAAGCAGGCGATTCAGGATTACATCGATAAGTATATTCTGAAGCGCTATCGAAAAGGCAATGCGGAAAAATATGGCTTCCCATCCGATTCCGACATTCCCACGCCATTCACATTTGTTTTCGGGCATACGCACCGCCCGATCCATAACGAAGATCTGCCGGACACCAAACTCGATATCGACGGAAAAACCTTCCCGCTGGCGAACACGGGCGGCTGGCTGCGCAGCGATTCCCAAACACCGCGGGGCGAGTATGCCGGCGTTCTCCTGATCGATAAAAAAGGCGTCAACTGGACATCTTTGGAAGATCAGCTTGCCTGAAAATCAGATGACGGCTGTCTCGATCTGTTCTCTTGAAGCGGTCGGGGAATGAATTATTCTTTGGGCATTCAGTTAATTCATTCACGCGGGATGAAGGAGACTTTTATTGCTGTTCTCAAATCTGCATATTCCGCAGATAGATTGATTCGATACCAGCAATTGACGTGTCTAGACCGAAAGGATAAGTGGAGCTTAAGAACATTTTTGCTCCTTTACGAGGCAAATTCTAACCGCATTATTTCATAATTTGCTATAGCCTCAAATGCAATGATCTATAGAAAGCAAAAAATATTTTTTAAGGAGCATAATTTAGTTTGAAAGTAACTGCTTTGCTGTTACGGTCCTTTCCATCCCTTAGCAGCCGCACTTATTACTTGAATTCACAAGGTATGAATTTTCAATTAAAAAGGAGGGAAAATGAACATCGCATACATACGCCCATTATCACAAGCCTGGACGCGGATGAAGAAGGCGCTATTCGAGCCATTCGATATCGGCAAATGGTTCATCGTCGGATTTACCGCTTTTCTGGCAGGATTGACCGAATGCCCGGGCACCGGAAACGGCAATACAAATCCCGGTCGTAGGGGAAGACTGGATCTCGATGACATTGTGAATTTCCCGCACTATGCCTGGGAATGGCTGATGGATCATCCGGGGTGGTTCACATTGATTATCGTGGTCTTGCTGCTATTCTTTCTATTCATCGTTTTGCTGACATGGTTGAGCTCGCGCGGCAAATTCATGTTCCTCGATAATGTAGTTCACGATCGAGCGCAAGTCAGCCTCCCCTGGAACGAGTTTAAATCATTGGGAAATTCACTATTTATATGGCGATTCTTTTTCGGGCTAATCTGCCTGGTGCTGGTGCTCCTGTTTTTGTTGAGCTGCTACTTCATTTTTGTGTACCTCTACGAAATCGATGCCCGGTTCCCAACGACGATTTTAGCGATTATCGGTATGGTTTTATCCGGGCTCGCGCTGATGATTGTCACGGGATATATCTCGTTATTTCTGAATGAGTTCGTGATTCCCATCATGTACCGAGATCGAATTAAAACCAATGCAGCCTGGGGTAAATTCCTGCCGCTGTTTTCAAAGCATTTTTTATATTTCATTTTATACGGATTATTTATATTCGTGCTGACCTTTGTGATTATTATCTGCGTCATCATTTTGGGCTTCCTGACCTGTTGTATCGGATTTCTGTTCCTCATCATCCCATATATTAGCGCTGTGGTGACGCTGCCAATTTCGTACACAATGCGAGCGTTCAGCCTGGAATTCTTGGAGCAATTTGGTCCCGAATACAGAATTTTTCCCGGAATCCCAGATGTCTCCGGTACCGAGGCTGTGGATTAAACACACAAATCAGAGGTCTCAACTGAATTAGCTATGCTGGGCTTTTTCGGCTTAGCAAGAATTTGATCGAGCGCAGGCACATTGAACTATTATTGCTGAATAGTGTTGAATCAAATATAATTATCGATCGATTTTCAGGTATAAATTCGACGATTGATGTATAGATGATTCCCAATCCTGCATTCCTGATCCGATCTTGACACCAGTTGTCATCTCAAAAATTAATAAGTTATATGTAAAATGTGAGTAACCTATTTATCCTGTTTTCTTAATAATTTTACAATTTATCACTTTGGAGGGCTTATGAGCGAAGAAGTGAAAGTCGGTTGTGCCCGACCAACAGGAGGTCCTGTTGGAGAGCCCGCTGCAAGTAACCAACAAAGCGAAGAACCACAATCAAAGGAGGAAAAAGCCATGATCAAAGTAGGACAAAAAGCCCCGGACTTCACCGCGCCGGCGTATCACAAAGGCAAATTCATCAACGTGAAACTGTCAGATTATCTGGGTAAATGGGTGGTGCTCTGTTTTTACCCTGGTGATTTTACATTTGTCTGAGCTACTGAAATCTCGGCTGTAGCCGAGAAGCATTCTGAGTTTCAGAAGCTAGGCGTTGAAGTACTATCAATGAGCATCGATAGCGTTTTTGTTCATAAGATGTGGAATGATAACGAATTGTCCAAAATGGTCAAGGGCGGCGTTCCGTTTCCGATGATGTCTGATGTAAGTGGAAAAGTGGGCACGGTTTATGGCATATTTGATGAAAACGCGGGCGTCGAGACAAGGGGCAGATTTATCATTGATCCCGATGGCGTCATTCAGGGATATGAAGTTCTGACTCCTCCGGTGGGACGAAACATTAATGAAAGCCTGAGGCAGCTTCAAGCTTTCCAGGTTGTCAGAAACAGCAAGGGAACCGAAGCCACGCCATCCGGATGGAAACCCGGCAAGATGACCCTGAAGCCCGGTCCGGATCTGGTGGGAAAAGTCTGGGAAGTCTGGAAAACCAGTATGGCGTTTGATTAATTGAATCAGCTTTGAAATGACATCTTCTGAGAAGCAAATTTCTAATTAACCGGATTCGAGGCTGCAAATTTCAAGACAGCAGTGGACATTGTGATGGGATCCAGTAAATGCTCGAATATAAAAAAGGCTGATTTCCTGAATGAATAATGCGATGATCCGCTGTATGAGAATTTGCATTACGAATTTGCGTGACACCCCCACAAAAAAAGTCTGGCTTTGCAGGGGGCGCGAAGTGCGTCCCCTGCTATTTTATATCCCCAGGAATTAATTTCCCAATACATCGATGCCCCTGTTGGCTCACCTTTCTACAACGGCTTCGAATGCTTGCGCACCAGGGCAACCACATCCTCCGCATCCGCACGATCGCGGCAGTGTATATTCAGAAATACATTTCGCGCTGCTAATTTATTGAGCTGTGCCCGTACCTGATCGCTGGTCGCATGCAGCATCAAATTCGCATTCCCGGTCATGTTGAAAATATTATCGAGATCTTCGATTGGAGGGACGGTTTTGGGATCGTGAGATACTTCCAGCAGAGCCAGATTCGACAAAGTGGCAACATCCGGAACGTAGTGAATTTTTTCATTATGAACGTGATACAGCACCCGGTTATAGTGTTGAGCCAATTGCTGTTCATAGGGAAAACCAAACTCCCGGTAGATTTCAGCCGAACACATCATCGCCAGATCGTTTGATGTATGCCCGAGGCAGTTCGGACCAATCCAGCCATTGCCCAGCCTGAAAGCGTGCCCGTATTCTAGCTCATCCGCCCACGTGCGAAGCTGATCATAATACCAGCGAATTGCATCCACCAGGAATTGCATCAATCGATGCACAAATTGCGGATCGAGCATAAAATCCAGAAAAATCTCATCTCCTCGAATCGCATTGGCAATATCCATGGGCATCATTGTTCCGCGAACGGAGAGTACAAACGTTCCATCCTTGCGCTCTCGCAAATATTCGTAGCCTCGTTTCATATAATTGAACCACCGGGTTTCATCGGAAAGTACGAGTGCATCCAGATCGGCAGGAAATTTCAAGCCAGGCACCGGAAGACACGTGGTTTCCTGGAATTGGACGTCCATCCCGAGCCAGGCAGTATGCTCGGCGATCCCGAATGATGGGCAAATACAGGGGATTGAATCATCATCCAATCCTTCTTTAATGCGCCATTTGGGTCGTTCGGCTTCAAGCAAATATTCCAGCCATTCAGTTAATTGGGTGTCGAGATCGAATTGATTAAGTGGCGGAATTGCGGGTGAATCTACCGGGATATGTGTGCTGATCAGAAAGTGTCCGGGTTCGGGAGCATTGAAGAACGCGCGGCTGCGCTCAATAACGCGAGTGATGTGATCATCCAGTTTCATAATTCCCCTTTTATTTTAGCGTATTCGAAAAGCTGTATAATCAGGATATTTTTAACAACTCTGTGAATCCTGATAATGAATTGAACTGTCGATTTCAAGCAGTCAGCTTCGTTGAATGCCCGCGCCAGACACCGAAGTTTCGCTATCAATCCCCGATTTAAGGCTCTGGTAGGCTTCGTTTTTGCCGATACCAGCCCTATTCCTTCAGCACGACGCATCCCCAGGGAGGCAATTCAAACGTTCCGGTAATCGTATCATCATTCAAAATATTCTGGAATACAGGTGAACCGACTCCGATTGTCTTTGGCTCCTGAGTAAAATTCAATACAAAGACAACCTTTTGTTCACCATCGGTGCGCACCTGTGCGGTGACGCCTTCGGGAAGTACCGCATCGAGTGTTTTTTTAATTGCCAACTCTGAAATTATCTTGCTGTAGAATAGATCGAGAAAGGCATCCTCATTGCGCGAGGCGATGTAAAACGCCCACTCTTTGCCATAGCGATTTCGCGTCAGCGCCGGAAATCCGGCATAAAAATCGTCTTCATACGTTGCCAGCACTTCAGCGGTCTCCGCATGGATTAGATCGCAAAAAATGTGGGCTTTGTAATCCCCGGTGAGATTCAGCGAATTCTGCCCGGCAGCAAGCACCGATCTGGTTTCCCCGTCATTCAGCACATCGAGTTCCTCCGACCAAATTCCCAGCAATTCTCGCAACGGTCCCGGAAAGCCTCCCAGAAAACAGAGATCGGTTTCATCGACGATTCCGCTCCAATACGTCGTCACAAAAGTGCCGCCATTCTTAACGAACGCTGCGATTCTTTCAGCGACGCCGGGGCGCAGCATATACAGCATGGGCGCAATGAGAAACTTGTATTTTGAAAAATCACAATCCATGCTGATAACATCCGTCGGGATGCCTGATTTCCAGAATACACGATGGTGGCGGATGCATGTTTCTTCATAATGCTTTTGTTCCTGCCGGGGTCCGCTGGCACTGTCGATTGCCCAGCGATTCTCCCAATCATAAATGATGGCAACTTCAGCCGGCACCTGCATTCCCACGACCATGTCCAGTTTTTTCAGTGCATTGCCGACTTCGGCAACATCCCGAAAAACGCGCGTATGCTCATTCCCACAGTGATCGACGACAGCACCATGAAATTTTTCCCAGCCGCCGCGGCTTTTCCGCCATTGAAAATATTGCACCGTGTCGGAACCGTGCGCAATTGCCAACAGCGATGCGGTCAGGTGCAATCCCGGTCGCTTGAGTCGCGCAACATGCATGCCATTGGTGACGCTGGGCGTGCTTTCCATGAGCATAAACGGCTTGCCATTTTTTAGGGACCGGTTGATATCATGCAAAAAACTATGGCGGGACGCCAATTCCCAATCGCTGATTTCCATCGTACCCCAGGGAGGATAGCTATCCCAGGAAATCACATCGAGGAATTCGGCAAATTTCCAGTAATTCAATCCCGGGTACGTTCCCATGAAATTGGTTGTCACCGGCACTCTGGGTGTCAATTCTCGCAAAGGCTGAATTTCATGTTTGAAAAAATCAAGCGTTTGATCGGTGACGAACCGTTTCCAGTCCAATACCATTGCCGGCAAATGGCGTTCACCATGCGGTGCCGGCGATTCGATTTGCGACCAATCGCTGAAGGTATGGCTCCAAAAAGCTGTCCACCAGGCATGGTTGAGTTTCTCCAGATCCTGGTCGTACCTTTGCCTGAGCCAATCGCGGAAAGCTTCCTGGCAAAGCTCGCAATGGCACTCTCCGCTATATTCATTCGACACATGCCAGAGAATCAGTGCCGGATGGTTTTTATAGCGTTCGGCTAATTTCGCATTGATGATGCGGCATTTTTCACGATAAACCGGCGAGGTGTAGCAATGGTTATGTCGGATGCCATGCAAAATTCTGATTCGATTGGCATCGACCCGAAGGACTTCGGGATATTTCCTGGACATCCATGCCGGACGCGCGGCGCTGGGTGTCGCCAGAACTGCATAAATGCCATTGTCGGCAAATTTATCCATTATAGTATCGAGCCAACTGAAATCGAATTCTCCCTCATTCGGTTCGGGCGCAGCCCAGGCAAAAATTCCCACCGACATCGCATTGCAGCCGGACAATTTCATCAACCGGATATCCTCATCCCAGATGGCAGGTGTTTTACGCCACTGCTCCGGATTGTAGTCCCCACCATGCAGTAGATGCGGAACCGCCGGCGCAATCGGGGGGTAGCGCAGCTTATTCATTTTTGCATCCTTCCTGTTTATTCTTGAGATGCGTAAAATTTATGGACCGTCAAATGGGTGTATTTTTCCCCGGGTCGAAGAATCACCGAGGGAAAATTGGGTTTATTCGGTGAATCCGGGTAGTGCTGCGTCTCGAGGCAGAAACCGTAATGTTTTTTATACACTTTGCCCGCTTTTCCGGTGATGGTTCCGTCCAGGAAATTGCCGGTATAGAATTGAATTCCGGGCTCGGTTGTATAAATTTCCATTATCCTGCCGCTGGAAAACTCAACTACTTTCGCTGCCAGTGCGAGTGTGCCGTTCTGGTTATTCAACACAAAATTATGATCATACCCGCCTTTAACCAGATCAACTTCCTTGCCGATTGCTTTCGCTGAGGTGAAATCCATTGGCGAATCTTTCACCGGACGCAGCTCACCGGTAGGAATGAGCGCTTCATCGACGGGGGTATAATAATCGGCAGCCAGCAGCACTTGATGACTCAAAATATCACCTGTCCCCTGCCCCGCCAGGTTGAAATAGCTATGGTGCGTCAGATTGATCGGCGTGGCTTTATCGGTGGTAGCTTCGTAACGCACCTTCAATTCATCAGCATTTGTCAATTCATAAATCACGGTGCACGGAAGATTGCCGGGATAGCCTTCCTCGCCATCCTTGCTCAGATAGGTGAATTTGACACCAGCAGCCTCCTTTTTCTGGACCGTTTCTGCCTGCCACACCACCTTATCGAAGCCTTTTATCCCACCATGCAGATGGTTTTCGTCGTTGTTGGTCGCCAGCCGGTACTCGACGCCGTCAAGCTTAAACTTGCCTTTGGCGATGCGGTTACCATAGCGCCCGACAATCGCCCCGAAATAAGGATTTTCTTTTATGTAACCGTCCAGATCATCGTATCCCAGCACAATATCGCCCGGGGTGCCGTTTTTATCCGGCACTTCCAGCGATACCAGAATTGCGCCATACGTGATCAATCGAGCTTTCAGTCCGTTCGCATTCGTCAACGTGTATAAATCGACATCGATACCATCAGGGGTTTTACCAAAAGATTGCTTTTTAATTCCCATTTCGATTTTCCCTTTCTCTATTTTGTCCGATTCTTTTTTTGCGCAAAATGAAAACACGACTACGAGTGCGAGAATCAGAATGACAGGACGTATGTATTTAATTATCATTGTATTTCCTCCCATTTTTAATGAATGCGGATGCTATTCAAAAGACAAGCGTTGAATATATCGATACCGGAATGGGGCATCAGCGTTGCCGTTCGCAGTTGTTGTTCCCATCAATTGCTTGTTTTTATTTGCGATGAATATAATAAACCAATGTAAAAGTGTCAAGCATTTTTTAGTTTCTGAATCAAAACTGGCAGGCCTGTGCTGAGAGGGATCGAAGCACAACCAAAAAACAATGGCTTATTGCCATGTTCAAGGTGAAAAAATACTGATTTTTCGCGCAAGCATTGAGCCATTGCTTATAGTAATTGCCTCGTTCAGGTACTATGTCATCGCTGGAATTGATTCAGGCAAAATAATTATTGCAAAAGCGTGTAAAATATACGATATTGAAGTCACAGATAAAATTAAAATCCGGATAAAAAAGTCAGGGAAAATTCATAACTAAATTGAGCGATTGGTATTTGGCTTTTGGCTAATTAAATTTCAAATAGCTATAACGATCTAAGTTTCTTACCCAACAGGTGAAAAAATGTTACTACGTAAGTCTTGATAAACTAAGCGCCATAAGCCAGCAGCAAATCGCCTATTTCAGGTCAATACTAAGCGCAATAGATACAAATTATCCAAGCCTGGCACTCATCGAATTTAAATATGAAAGAACACACAATGACTAAAATAAAAAAAATCGTGCGTCTTGAGGAAACCACTTTGCGGCTCGGAGGGATCGGCGATAACTGGCATTTAACGTGGGCAAATAACGATAAGCAGTACGTGGGTTTATGCGATGGCAGCGGATGGGAGGGCATGCCACAAGCCGCCTACAACAGCCGCATGTATGCGATTTCCGGAGGTCCGCCGCGACCTGTATTCGAATTTCTCGATGACTATCCCGATCTCATCAATGGAGCGACCGCACGAGAGTGTTTCCGATACTACAATTTTGGGATTCTGGCTCTGCACGGAACGCTGTACCAGTTTCTCAGTACTCCCAATCGCCCGTTTACGGAGGAAAATCCCCGGATAATCGGCGCCAAGCTGATCTATTCGCCGGATAATGGCAAAACGTGGTGCAACCAGGACGGTTCATCGCCGGTGCGGTGGGAAGCCTGGGATGATCGGTCAAAGGACAGCATGGTTTTCTTCGAGGAACCCGGGGATGCATTCTCGCTGCTGACGGTTTTGCAGATGGGAAAGGATTATTGTCACAATTCCGATGGCTATATTTATGTTTATGCGCCAAACGGCAACACAGAAGGCACCATGAATCAACTCGTGATGTTTCGGGTTCGTAAAGAGCATCTTTTGAATCGGCGGGCTTATGAATTTTTCGCCGGATTTTCATCGGGAGAAAACGCACAGTGGTCCGACCGTATTGAAGATCGCGCGGTGGTGCATGCATTTCCGTCCGGATGGGTGAATCGATTTATACACCCGTATGCCTGGCATCCAAGCGTCGCATACATTGCTCCGCTCGATCTCTACCTGATGGCTAATTGGGGGATGGGCTGCGGTCCAACGGGCGATTGGTTCGCTAAACCCAGCTACCTGGGTTTCTGGTCGGCAAAAGATCCCTGGGGATCCTGGACACAGGTGCATGAGGAAACGAGCTGGATCCCTGTCGGAGACAGGGGAGCGCGCGCGTATCAACCACAAATCGCGCCCAAATGGATTGCCGCCGATGGTCGATCTTTCTGGCTGGTGTGGACCGATTTTCAGGATGTGGAAGGCAAAGGCAAACCGTATTATAGCTTCAATACCCAGAAAGTTCTAATCGTTGCGGATTAGCGCTGCTGAACATTGTTGTCGCCGGCTGTCATTAAAACGCATCAAATCCGCAGCATAACGCTTTTCAAATTCGTGTACTTCGAACGGGAATAATTTGAATAATACGGAGTGAAATCCATACAGGGCTTTCACGCCAAAGCATGAGAGTGCACCAAAACTGATCACTAAACGTAATTTTGAAATGGTTAATTTATCACCGTTCAAGTATAAAACAATGAAATTAAAATCTGATACCCCATCAAGCGCCTGTCGTTATATCAAAAATCCTTGCTGAGTTTTATTGGTTAGTGCCTTTCTGAAAACCCGGGCAGGTTCATGCAAATTATAAAATCTGCCGGAGATTCCTTGCGGATAAACTTTGATAGTACTTTGCGGAGGAAGTTTTTGACCGCATACCAAGTCTTCCTATGCAAGCCTATTTCCATCGACGTGATGTCTTGCTTCTGCTGTACTTACAAATTTAATAATTGTACTATTCTCTGGTCCCGGAACTTGAAAGGAGGGTTGACAATGCATTTTTATTAAGAGAAAAAACGATACGCGGAAAAAATCGATTTAGAAAAACATTACCCTGGTTGTCACACATTCCAGGATCAGTAATATTCATGGGAAAGGCGTTTCTAAAAACCTGCGTGTACAAGACGTTAGAGCTGATTTTTAAATTCATCTACATAACTAACTCGAGGAATACAAATGAAGCGAAAAATTATACCGATGCTTGTTTTTTTATCCTTGTCGTTGCGGGTAACCTCTCTCGATGCCGTTGCTGTGAAGCAGCTACCAATCACAGTTGAGCAGCCGGATGGAACGGCGATACACTGTTTCATCACAGGTGACGAAACCAGCCGCTGGCTGCATAATGCCAATAATTTTTTGATACTTAAACACCCGCGAAGCGGAATCTATGTCTGGGCGATTCAAGAAAATAGCCGAATCGTTCCGTCAAATTACACCGTTCATGAGAACAATCCAGGAACGCTTGGCATCCAGCCCGGACTTCGCCCCGAGACTGCGATCTCGGATGCACACCAGAGATCATTCCGAGCCGCTCAACAGGCGTTATCGCGAACACCCTATTGCCCATCGAAAGGCACGATTCAGAATCCTGTCATTTTTATCCGCTTTTCTGATCAATCAGATTTCGAAGGCACGATTGCCAGGTATGATTCGATCTATAATGATTCCACCGAGGGCGCGTTTTCGCTCATTAATTATTTCAAGGAAGTGTCCTATCAGCAATTGAATGTCATCTCCAGCTTTTTTCCGACGCCTGACAACCAAATGATCGTCTCTTACCAGGATACGCTGCCTCGGAGCTTTTACACAAAATCATCACCGGAGAATCCTGATGGCTATTCACAAGGTCTGGCATACACGCGCGAACGTGTCTTACTGACGGCAGCCGCAAATTCCATCGCTAATCAGGTACCATCTGACCTGAATATCGACAGCAATGACGATGGATTTGTCGATCACGTCTGTTTCATCATTCGTGGCAAGCAAACTGAGTGGGCGTCGCTATTATGGCCTCATTTTTCCAGTCTCGCCGTGAATGATTCTGCAAACGCCTACATTAATGGTAAACGAGTTGGCATGTATAGCCTGTTGATTGAACAATTTGCCGACTTCGGGCTATTCACAGGCACGCTGGCACACGAAATGTTTCATGCCATGAGCGCGCCCGATTTATATCATTACGGTAAAGATGATTTGATACCCGTCGGGGAGTGGGATATTATGAGCTATTCCTACCCTGAAGCACCGCACCCGGGCGCGTACATGAAATATCAGTATGGGCACTGGATTGACGATATTCCGGAGATTTCAGAGCCAGGCACGTATTCACTGAAGCCCTTGACTGAGGCATCAAACAACTGCTATAAAATTGCTTCGCCCTATTCGGAGACGGAATTCTTTGTGTTGGAATATCGAAAGCGTAAACCGCCTTTCGAAACGCACGGCATGATGGGTTCCGGTTTGGTTGTATATCGGGTAGATACCACGAACGGATTGAAAGGCAATTCCAGCGGTCCACCAGATGGTTTGTATATTTACCGACCCGGAGGTACACCTACCTATAACGGCAACCAATGGGAAGCCCACTTCTCCAGCGACGTCGCTCGTACCAAAATTAACGACGCTACTGATCCCAGCAGCTTTTTGCAGGATGGCAGTGCCGGAGGATTGAATCTGTTTAATATTGGCAGCGCCGACGATTCCATCACGTTTGAAGTGTCACTTGAACCGGCGAGTTTTGTAACTCTCACAGCGCCGAATGCTTATGCGAATCTTCAGGTTGGTGACAAAGTGACACTGCAATGGCGATGCGCCGGCATTACATCATTCGAAATCACTTATTCGATAGATGGTGGACGGAATTGGCTGCCTGTAACGACAGGTATCTCGCAAAATGAATACCAATGGCTGATCCCCTATACCATAACAAATAACTGTGTGATTCGGATCTCGGACGCGGCGCACCCGGATGTTTTTAGTGATGTACCTTGCTATATTTCGGATGCTGAAAATTTTTACCCATTGGTGATGAATTATGATCTGACAGCAACCGATTGCAACTTCAATTCAGGTGTTGTCGCCTACAATGATAAAATTTGGGTGTCATTGTGGAACATGAATAAAATATCATGTTTCGATGTAAACGGCACTTTCATTGAATCTTTTCCGATTGATGGATTGCAGCTCGGTATCGCTTCAATGACGTTTGATGAGCAACAATTTATTTACGCAGCAGGATACGGCAGCAAATATTTTTATAAAATCAATCCGGAAACGAGGACGGTAGTGGATTCAATTTTAAATTTGGACAACCAATATGCCGGATTTTGCAGTTTCGATCCGGATGCAAACAACGGCGCTGGTGGATTATGGATTGGATTTCCCGGATCCATTTCGCTTTATCTTATTGATTTGCAAGGACAGCCGCTTGATACACTGGCGATTTACCAGCATCACCTGTTGCGTCTCAATGGAATTGCCCATGATGCATATTCCGACGGAGGTCCGTATTTATGGCTGTTTGATAATGGTGCGGGGCAGGGTTTGCCCCAATTCCTGTACAGGCTTCATATCGAATCCAATACACTCTCACAGGAATTTCACGATGTGAATCTCGATCTGGGGACGGATCCGCTAAACAAAGCCGGGGATTTATTTTTCACTCGGTCGTTGTGGCACGGCAAAATACTGGTCGGTGGCGTGATGTCCTATCGCGATGACAATCGCCTGTTCGCGTATGACATTTCTACGCCATTGAGCAATATTCAAGAGGCAGAGGGGACGTGCATCGATCAATTCCTGTTGACGCAAAATTATCCAAATCCCTTTAATGCGAAAACGATAATTCATTATCAGCTTCCAAAAGCCTCGCGAGTTTCCATAAAACTTTTCAATATCTTCGGACAGGAAATTTGTACAGTTGTTGATGATAAGAAGGAAGCCGGTATTTACAAGGTTTCGTGGGACAGCAAAAATAATTCTGGGGATGCAGTGGCAAGCGGCATCTATTTTTATCAAATTTCTGCTGATAATTTCATCAAATCAAGTAAAATGATATTAATACGATGAGGCAACATCAGCCGGGTGCAATCCTGAATTCGATAAATTCTCTCTGGCAACCAATTAAAATCAGACCGAATGGCTTCAGGTTCCGCATTCCTGGTTCAATGGTTGTTTTCTATTGATTTTGCTTTTTTCGCGCCCAATGTTCCGGAGATTGTTCGTCAGCAATTGGGTATAAATCTCAACAGGGCATAACCTTATTAAGTGCCTATCCGAAAACCTATTCCAAAGAATAATTTGGATCAGGCAAAAACTGTCATTCCCGCATGTTTTAAGCGGGGTGCCGCCCACGGGAATCCACCAGCCCTCTATAAATGGATTCCCGTGGTCGGCATCCCGATCAAAGGACTTCGGGAATGACTAGGATGATTTTCGGTGGGTTCTAAGGAGATGGGATAAGATAAGTTACCCATTTAAATTTATTAAGTGGCTATTTATCATAATTATTTTTTAAGTAAAATGCCCAGGCTATTTTATCCCACCTCCTGAATTGTATCTGTCATGGCTCATTAACCCGAAAGCTTGAACCTTAAACCGCTCAACCCGGGGACTAATTATTTTGTCAAATAAACAAATCGGGCATGTAATCCCTCAATAATTGTTCCTGAACGGGAGTTTGGGATACAGCCACTGAGGGATTACCAGCCTTTTTATTCATTCCAGACGAAGTCTCCCGAAGCCACGCGCCAGTCATTGCCGAAGAAACCCGCTGCGCGAACGCCTGCGCTGCCTTTGCGCAAAATCTCCGGGGAATAAACGATGCAATCCGGGTGGGCATAACCGGGACTGAGATACCGGCGCCGATCTGTGAGTCGCATTCCCACCAGACCGGTTCCCGAAACAGCCGCAACACAGGCGATATCGCTGCCCGGGCGCGGGCGAATGAACAGGCATGCCAGATCATCGCCCCTCAATTTTCGCTCACCAATTTGTACAATCCCTTTGCGAACCTGAACCGGACTGTCGCCCAATAACGCTTGCCAGGCAGCATTTGTATGGGCATTGCCGTACAGGATGATGCCCCGATCCACATCAGCCGAGGGATCAAAATCGACATCCGCGATGATATCGATCGAGCCATTTCCCTGGTACCAGAACCACTCGGCATCGAAACGGGCTTTGTTCAGCGCCCATTGATTTTCCTGTTTCGAACCTTTCGTGCCAACCACAAACATGAAACGGTTCCGGAAAGCGTCCTTGAAAGTGCCATACCGATGCGGACCTTTTTCTGACAGCGCCGGCTGACTGCTCAATTTCCAAAGACCATTTCGTCTTTCCAGCCAGATTTTAGACGCGTCTCTCGGAAGCAAAATCTCCGTTGTTGTCTGGCTATCAATTTCAACTGTGATCGTCTTTTCCGGATCAACATCGCAGACTTCAAGCGCCAGCCGGGATACATTTTGGGTCGAGCCCGTCACACGCTGTACTCCCGGATCATATCGCAGGCTGACCGAACTGATTTTTAGCTGCTCGATCTGGTTTTCGATAGTCACCCAGTTGCAGGTCGCTGAAATACCCGGATTTACGGTCATAAAATCTACCTGACGAAGCCTGGTTTTGCCCGGGCGCGCATGTCGCGCGAAAAAATCAAACAGGGGCGCCCAATCAACACAATCTGCGCCGGGCGCATCGGAATAATCCCACCAGTGACCTGCACCTTTTTCTTCATGGTACACAAAATCTATATGCGATTTTTCCAGGTGCGCTACCATTTGACGCGACTCCTCTGCGGGCACGTTGTCGTCTTCACTGCCATGCAGGATGTAAACGCCGTGTTGCCGGTAATTATCCGCCAGCGCTAATGGATTACTCGGCAGGCTCGCACGCGTGAGCATATTTTCAACAGGATTCGAATTTTCAAAGGATTCCCGGACGCCGTAAGACCAGAAGCTGATCCAGCCGGCGCTGGGACCGATGGCAGCGAATTGATCAGGATACATTGCCCCGAATTGCCACGTACCGTGACCTCCCATCGAATGACCGGTCAAATAGATTCTATCCGGATCGATATTGAATTTTTGTTGAGCAATAGCAAGCACCTCCAATCCGTCGAGGCGTCCCCAATCTTCCCAATTAAATCCGTACGGACGCCGATTCGTGGGCGCCACAATATGTCCCCATGTTTTGGCATCATACGCATTCACCTGATTGATGGCTTCGACGGATGCGCCGTGCAACGATAAAAATAACGCTTTCGGCTCCTCGCTTTTTTCGCCGCGCGCCGGGTTGACTGCATAATACTGCACACTGCCATCGACTCCACTGATAAACGTGCAGCGATGCGTCTCATGAGGATGTACGCTGCGCAAAATGAGCGTTGTTTCTGCCAGATTGATTTTACCGGAAACATCAATCAGCTTCAACCTTACCTGGATTTCCCCTTTTTCGTGCTGAGGCTGACCCTTCACGCGAAATCCGATTTTCCTGATCGTCATCGGTTGAATTACCGGGGCAGTTATCAGCGTTGGGGGATTGGATTCCAGTGCAGCGGAAATGGTGCAATTTTTAAGTGCCGATTCCGTTGCATTGACAATAACAATCGCAGCCCAATCAGCCGTACTCTCGCCAATGATCAGATCAGGTACAGTTAAATCATTGGAATTAAAAAACACCATCGAATCTTGCTTGTGAAGTTTGACTTTGAGCTGTCCCCGATTGCATCGGAACAAGAGATTGTTTATGCCTTTTTTCATTTCAACGGGCAGCAGTGAGTAATTGAATTTAGGCGCCCACGATTCAAATTCTTCGGCATATTGATACCGATTTCCCGCGCGCGGTTTTCCGTTTACGTACACCATCTCGTGCGTCATTCCTTCGAGAATGAGGAGTTGAGGTGCATCTGTTTGGTAGCTCAGGCAGGCATAGCCCCCGCCGAATGATTTTCCCCGGAACCAGCCATCCTCATCAGCGATCACGGATTCCCACGTGCTGGTTTCCTCGGCATCAAATTTGACACGATCGCCAGCTAACGGCATCGACCAAGTGCCTGACACCATTTGCAATTCGATTGGATCAACGGGCAATACTGCGTAGCGATACTTATCCGGAAATTTTAGCACGAGCGCTTCTTTCAAAACAATTGCATCTGACAACTGAGCAAATACCAAATCTGCCCCTCCAAAAAAAATAGCAAACGATATGACCCACTTCATTAAAGCGATAAGGCGATATTCCTGTTTCATTTCCTCTCCTCCGGAATTTTTAATCAGCGTTTTAATGAGATCGTTCTTTTAAAAACCTATTTCGTGTAAGTGAAAATAATTAACGTCAAAATGATAGCCCACGAAACACACGGAACACACTAAACTGTTTATTTTTAAATATATTAAGCCTTTTCTTTTTCGTGCTTTTCGTGTGTTTTGTGGGAAAAAGCGACTCCAGGAATAAAACGCTCAATCCAATTATCTGCTTTTTATTTCAAGAATTCAGATAGTATTGATGAATGCCGATTTTATCAAATTTATGCTAGATTGATTTCATCACCACTCAAACGTCATCGCTCATCGACAAAACCGTCATCTGTATCATCGCGTTCCATCGTACCGAGCTTTTTGAACATAGCTTTGATGTCGTTGATACCGCCGATCACAAACCAGATGATGCTCACGATAGCCAGCACAACATGGATCAGAATATTGACCTTCCAGAATTTCATCCACGAGGAATCGGGGACATCGTGCGTCAAATTATAGACTGTCCCGATGATGAAAACAATTGTCCATGCAATCGTCCAGGCATACGTGATAAAATAGATGAGTTTATCTCCGCGGGTGAATTCCTTGCCCATACCCAGCAGTTTGAGTCCGCGCCCTGGTTCAGGTGTAATAATCAGAGTTTCATCCTTGATGGCATAATCGCCGCGATGCAACAGCCTGTCCATATCAAACACCTGTTTTTTGCCCAGGAGTGAAACCAGGATGTAGACGAATAATGAGCACGCCATGCTGAGTGCCCAGAATTCCTGTCCGTTGATGAAAAATTTTTCATGCAATTGATGCAGAATGATTCCGCCCACAGCGATTGAAGATCCCGTAATCAACGCTGCCCAGGCGGCAGCCGTTGTTCCCCGTTTCCAGTATAATCCGCCAATGATGACTGATCCCGAGCCTCCGGCAAATATGGCACCTGTTATCGCAAAAAAGAGCATAATATATTGACTCTGTTTGAAAAGAAAACTGAAAAAAAATATGAATATTGCCACACCTAAAATTGAAAGTCGCAGGATGCGAATATGTTGTTCAGGTTTGAAAGGCTTTTTTCGAAAAGGCATGATCACATCCTGAATCAGGATACTCCCCCATGAATGCAGATAGGTATCGTGCGTACTGATGAACGCCGCCACCATCACTGCGGCAAATGATCCCATCAATCCCCTGGGCAGAATGTGGGTCAATACCAGCGGGACCGTCAATTGGCTTTTGATGGCGTCGGTTTCGACTCCGGTGAGCGTTGAATTGACTTTTTTCGCGATATTCAAAAATTCGGGATGATGCATGATAGTATAGGCAACGATGGGCAGAAACAGAAGCAAAACATTTTGGGGAACCGCCCGCCATCCGCCTAACATGCCCGCCATTTTGGCTTCGTGCGCGCTTTTGGCTGAGGTATTATAGCCTTGTGCTCCCTGCCACGACATCGCGCTATAGGCGCCGCCCAGCAAACCAATCAAAAAATACCAAAAATTGAAATCTTCAACACGGCTGGTTTTAAACGGATTGATAAGTGATTCGTTTTCAGGTGCGGTTATCAATGCTTCGTAAATCTGGGACCAGTCAATCCACAGAAAAATATAGACCAGCAAAATCACGAATACAATATTGACGAACATACCTTGTATAAAATCGGTGATGATTACTGCAATTTGTCCGCCGGAAAATACAAAATACAGCGAGAGGGACAGCAGTACAATCATCGCCAACGGGAACGTTGAGATTTCAATTCCCAAAAGTGAAAATGACTGTGGCAGACCGCAGAAATAGATAAAAAATCTGGCGCCGACTGCCGGGAAAATACCGAAATTAATTATCCCTGCAAAGAAGGAAAGCATACCGGCAAAAATACGAAATTTTCGGCTATAGCGCATCTCAAAAAATTGCGCCAGCGTTAACGCGCGCGTTTGCCTGAACCGGTAGATAACCCAACCGGCAGCGGTTAATATGAGGAAGAATATTCCTGAGGACATTCCCCAAAAAGACATGACAAAACCGGCTTTATAATTCATCTCCATATTTGCGACAATCGTAATCGCACCCAGGGCAGCAATACCACCGGAGATGCTCAACACATAGCGCCCGGCGGTTCTGCCTGCTGCCAGAAAATCTGCCACGCTTCTCATTCGTGACCTGCTCATAACAACGCCACCAATCATTATAGCCAGGATGCCGATTACGATGGTCCAGTCAATCAGTGTCAGGTTCAATACGTGTCTCCAAATTGATGATTAAAGTTACCAATTAAAATCCACCGGGATTAATGTCCGGCACGAATTTCATTTCCCACGGATTCAATTCCTGACTCGCCAGCTATTTCCAGACTCTCCCATCCTGCGAGATATGCCATTCGTCTGCGCTGTTTAAATGCTTGATACTCGCCTCAAAAAAATTTTTGGTACAATCGATAACCGGCGGCATGCAATACCCTTCAGCCGATAGATCGCCTTCATCAATTTCCGAAAGCTCATCAGTATATTTATTATGTCGCATAAAATGCGTCCTTTCAAGGTAATACACCTGTCGCAGAACCCATTTTGCATTTTCCTCCGGATTGAAGCGGAATTCATCTTTTCCGGTTCCGGCAATTTTATCGGAAAACTGCACGAATCCCCACATTTCAGGATAATGCATATTAATAATCCCCTGTGGCGACCAGACCCAGTTGTCTTCGGGATATGGCTTTCCGGTTTCCGGATTGATAATTTTGCTGTATTTACCATCTTTCACTTCCACTTGCCATTCAACGCGCGAAAAATTCACGCGCCATTGATCCCCGGCAATCGGGGGCGCCTTCTTGTGAGCGCATTCTTTCAACACGCTCCAGGGAATTGCCACTTCCAACGACCAGCCTGTATCTTTGTCCCCGGGCTGATTGATGGTGCCATCCACGTGAACTGCGGATTTCAATCCCTGAATATCCCACGCATTGACCGCTGGTCCGCCATCCCGATAAGGTTTTATCAGAAGCAAATCCCATTCGGTGGAAAAGGCGTTCATCTCAAATTCGTAGTATTGATGTGTATCGCCATCCGGATCGATGAAAATCTCAAAATCATTGTCATAAAAAATGACCGCATCGCGCCGTGTTAAGGCAGCCCAGACGTGCGGTTCTTCCAACTCCGCAGCGACATAAAAATATGTCGTATCCCAAAGCATTTTCGCCCGTGTTCTGAAACGCGGTTCCGGCTTCGAAGTGCCTTCAATATCCACAAAAGTTTTTGTCCATTTTGCGGTTTCCCAGATCGCCTCATCGAGCTTACCATCGATTTTTATGGGCGCATCAGTCCGATAGCACACGTACTGCTCCGGGGCAAAGGCGATTTTCGGTTTGGGAAATGCGTCACCTACATCATTTTTTGATGAACAGGCTGGTATAAAAATCAATCCTATTAATAGCATGGTTTTAAAGTAATTGCGCACTTGTGGAATCTCCGTGGTTGATTATTCAAAATTCTCAATCCGTCCCTCTATTGCTTTTGATTTTTTGAAGAGCAGTGAATCCAGCTCAAAATATTGGCTTGCCGCGCGGGATGCAGATTTGACTGCCGGGATCGACCGCGACACGGTATTACAGATAAAACCTCAGGAACCATCGTCAGAGCCTTCAATCCTGCATGAATCTATCCTTTGAATTGCCTGAACTTAAATTCTCTGTGGTGAATCGTAATTTGTATATGTATCAATCAGTTAAACAACGTGTGAAGATCATTCAGGTAGAAGGCGGAATGCAGCAATGTTTCACCTGAATTGGGGGAGTAGAACAAAAAACGCCTCATACGGAACGAGGCGTTTTTTTCAATACATCATATTGGGAATTCTAAAGCGACATGATCAGTCTTTTGGGATATCATATTTTTTCATCTTGAAACGCAGGGTTGCCTCGGGGATCCCGAGCAATCGTGCAGCCTTCACCTGGTTGCCGCCGAATTTATTAAGCGCTTTTTCGATGAGGTATGTTTCAACTTCAGACACCCAGCCTTTAAGGTTTTTCGGCTCCATAAAATCAAGGCGGTGGCGCTTGATTTTAAATGGCAGGAAGTCAGGAGATAATTCACCCTCAGGCGACATCATAACCAGATTCTGGACGGTATTTTCCAATTCGCGCACATTGCCTCTCCATTCGTATGTTAGAATGGATTCGAAAATATCGGATGGCACTGCGGGAATGTCTTTGTTGATTTCCATGCAGAACTTTTTGAGGAAATAGATGAAGAGTTCCGGGATATCCTGCTTTCTCTCTCGCAGGGGCGGGATGTGAATTGTCAGTGTATTCAAATGGTAATACAAGTCTTTTCGGAACGCGTCGCTATCCAAATCAGGCGTCAGGTCTTTATCCGTGGTAGAGATGATTCGAACATCCAGGGGGATATTTTCTCTTCCGCCAATTCGCCGGAACCGTTTGTCGTTCAGAATCTGAAGCAGGTCGAATTGGAACGAGTTGTCCATTTCACTGATATTATCCAGCAGCAAAACGCCTTTATTTGCCTTTTCCAGCAATCCGATTGTGCGCATCACTGCTTCGTCTTTTTCGGTATCCTCACCATAAATATCGCGTTTTTCGATGGTTTTACCGATAGCCGAACAATTAATTTCAACGAATGAGCGGCTTTTTCTCGAACTGGCAGCGAAAATCTGACGTGCCAGAAATTCCTTGCCCGTGCCGGTCTCACCGACAATCAAAATATTGCTGTCAATTTTTGACAGCCGCTTTACCGCTCGTCGCAAGCGTTTTGCATCAGGACTGTTGCCAATGATCTGTTCATCCTGAATCGTCTCGACATAGGTCCTTTGTACATCCATGGATTCCATAATGCCCTCTCCCTAAATTTAAAGTTTACAAAATGAGTTATTGGTGATTAGTAAATTTGGTTTAGTTATAAAAAAACTGGCGCTTGAGAAATGAGACCGAAATTTTAGGTCTCGTCTGCTATCCCTAAATGAAACAATCCGTTAAGAGATGCCTATTTTGAAAATTTTGTAATTAGAATTATTCACCGATTCCGAACCTCGCTATTTGATTTTGATACAACTTTTTCGAATGGGTAAATTAATTCATCCAGGCTCAGGAATCGAAATAATTTCCTTAATATATCACCTCTTTATAATTATGTGCGGTTTTTGAAACGCGATTATTACGTATTTCAATATAATAAAATAATCATCAATTGTCAAGCACAAAATCATAATAAATTACGGATTTAAAAAATTTACCTGCGCAGAATGTGGTTATAATGTTCCATGGTATCTTGTACTAACTGTTAACATCAATAAATATATTTTTTTATACATTGATTGAAATATCGCATTTTTAAGCGGATAGTGCTACATTGATGCGAAATTTTCACTGGCAGGATTGTGGTTCATTCGGTCACATGATCTGATATTCGTGATTTTTGTATTTGAAAAGCTAAAAATGAGAATCCGGAAAGGGTTTGATATTTTGGGTGGCATGCAATAAGCATTGGCAGCAGCACATTCAACGCCCATTATCAAGAGACTGCGATGAAAGCAACAGCTTTTCAGCCTGTGGAAAGTAGGAAAGCGCTCTGGTAATTTGCGTATCTTTTTTCATATTTGCTCGAAGACGTCCCTCGTCTCCCCAAATCTTATATACCACTTCCCGAAGGAGCAAAAATTTGATATCTTCCCTGTTTCTTTCAAATTGCTCGGGAGAAAAATCATAATTCAGTTCACGCACAATGCGTTGAAAATTGGCATACATTTCGTCTGTAAGTTGGAAATTTTCGATAAATCCTTCAATGGATCGCTTGTTCTGGAGAGCCTCTTTTTGGAATTCCGGATGCGCTCTGGAAAAATCATCCGCAAAGGTTGCAAAAAACGGCTTCTGGGCATAAAGGAGCTTCCTCAACTCCAGCGAAATAGCCGCGCCGTCCGCCGATTCGTGGAAATCCGGCGTAATGCCCCCGCCGCCGTAAACCGTCCTGCCAAGCCTGGTTTTGAAAGCAGGTTTATCCTCAGTATCCGAAATGGCTTGCCGCGAACTATCATCATACGCTTCAAGGTAGTATTGCTCTTTGGACTTATCTTTATATTCTCTCTGAATCAGGCGCCCCACCGGAGTATAATATTTAGCTGTTGTTATTAGCAGCGCTGAATTATCTGAATAGCGAATCTGACTTTGCACCAGCCCTTTGCCAAAACTGGCTTCGCCGACAATGAGCCCGCGATCCCAATCCTGAATTGCGCCGGCAACGATTTCGGAAGCGCTGGCAGAAGCATGATCGATGAGAATAATCAGCGGCAAATTTGGGTACAGAGCTCGTCCCGATGATTTATATTCGCTATAAGATGCGGCGCTCTTCCCTTTTTTATACACAATCAATCGTTCGCCGGGAATAAAAATATCCGCAACCTCGATAGCCGCCAGCATCAAGCCTCCGCTGTTGTCGCGCAAATCGATTAAAAGCTTTTTCATCCCGCTGCGCTGCAGTACATCAAGCGATGTTTTCAATTCGGTGCCGGTTGTGGCAGTGAAGCGATTTATTCTGATGTAACCGACTTCATTCTCGAGGATCAAAGAGTAGGGAATGCTGTCAATAATAATCCGCTGCCGCGTTAACACGAACTCATGCGGTTCATCCCAACCGTCGCGCTCAACACCTATGTTTACTTTGCTGCCGCCGGGTCCCATCAGTTTTTTTGGAACATCGTCACGTTTGATACCGATTGCCGATTCACCATTTATGATTACAATCTTATCATTTGTCTGCAATCCTTCGCGATATGCCGGACCATCCTCCATCACCGACATCACTGTGATTTTGCCTCGAATGATCTCGAAACGGATGCCAATCCCTGAGTAGCCTTCAAAATTCCTATTCCAGCTCTCAAATTGTTCCTTTGGCATATAGGTCGTATGCGGATCCAGGTTCGAAAGCATCCCTTTGATGGCATCCTCCATCAACGCAATCGGATCGACTTCTTCAACATAGGACTTTTGCAGTTCATTCAAAATCATGTTGAAAATGGTCATTTTGGCATACAGATTCTGACCATAAGCCCATAAATCTTTTATAGGTGCGCCTAAAAAGATTACACATAAAAGCAGACTCAATATTAATATCGAAAGCAATAACCGTTTCGTTCGCATCGCTTTTCCTCTCGAATAAAAATCAATCCTTCAGGTAAAAATGGTGGCGCAAGCAGTAGCATCCATATTTCACGATCGGATTCACATCGGTCTAAAATCATTGAAACGCCTGCACCGAATTCAGTATTTCCACGCGATCGGTCACCAATAAAGCATGAAAATACCTGAAAATTGTTTAAGGAGGTGGGATAAAGCAAATTACACATTTAAAATTCTTAAGTGGCTATTTATCAAAATTATTTGAAGCAAAATGTCCAGGTTTTTTTAACCCACCGCCTGAAGAATATACTGGATTTATATCGCAATTTCAATATATTTGTCTTTTATAACAATTAATTAACAAGATTGTTTCATCGGAAATAAAGATCTACAACTTGATAGCTAAACAGCTCCGGAAAAAAATTGCCCTTCCAGGAAAATGCCGGCGTGAATGAATCTCTGCGGAAAAATATATTTTCTGATCCAACAGCTTTAAGTGCTTAAAACGAAATCTCGTTTTGCTCATAATGCCATGCCAGATGATAAGAAGAGATAAACGAATCGATAATACGCTAAACCTGCCACTGATGAAAATTGAATTGAAGAATTTGTGGCATTGGCTTGCCGACTGCAAATTACTCGTTTACGGTTCTCATTCTCTGATCATCGACGGCTAATCCATGCCCCCGGGGTTCTGCTTTCGCTTCATAAATTACCTTGACAAATACTATGAAAAACCATATATTCCAAAGCTGAAGCCTCTGTATAAATTCAGTATTAGATTCATGCAAAATCGAACCATGTTAAATTCCAAAAAATGACTATTTTGCAGTTCTCTAATTCGGCATTTTTCAATAGCATCGAAAACTTTATAATGGGCCATCTGGCAGAAGTCAATCCTGTAACGGTCGCCACAAAAATATCTTCAAGACCATTAACACGATAAGACGACAAGCAAATACTCATTAAAAAAACCAGGATTACCCATGAAACATCAACTTATTGCCGGTATTTTTTACCTTTTATTTTTCATATCATCGGTTCATTCCCAGACGCTGTTCAAATCCGATTGCCAGAGCCTGGCGCAATGGAAATTTCTGGACATGAATGGAGATGGGCGCGTTCGCATTGCTGAAGATTTGACTGTACCGCCGGGATACGGACCCGACGTGATCGAAATGATCGGCACGAACGTATTGCTTTTCGCCGGGGATCAACAGATCGATGATGCGACGTTTCTGGTTCTGTGGAAGGATGTGGAACCCAACCGGCGCGATTCCGATGGCATTCTGCTCTTTCGAGCGGATTTTCCCACGGACTTAACCGAATTGAAAAATCTTAAGCAAAGCCGCGCACAGTATTGGCTGGAGCAAGATTATGATTCGGGTATCCTCATCCGGTACCGGGATGAAAATGATGAGGAATTAACCCTTGTCGAACGCCCGGGTATCGGGGTGGTTTATGATACACGCTGGAATCAGACGGGGTGGTTCTGGCAGAAAATTCAATGCAAGGGGCAGGAAATCCGAGCAAAGTTCTGGTCAGTCGTTGAGCCGGAACCGCAAAACTGGATTCTGCAAACCAAACACAATGCGCGGCTCGAAGGGCGCTTCGGTGTACGTGCCTGGTCGGGACATGCACGAATCGCCTATTATGAAGCTTCAACCGAGGATGTTTTTGCGGTAGTTCCGCCGGCGTACCTGGCTTCTAATCGCTCCCTGGTTTTTGAAAATCAGAACGTTATATTCAAATTATTCACTCATCTGCAAAAGACCGATGAAATCTCGATGCTGAAATTATCCGTTGATTTGGGTGAAAAGCGGCTGACTGAAGCTGCGTATCCATTCAAAATAGAACCGGGATACCAGATCACAAACATTCCTTTGCAGTCGGATGATACGCAATCCACCGCGAATAAACCACGCTTTCAATTCTCAAAACAGCAGGATGAAGGTCGCTTTCGGTTCAATGTCCAACTCAATTCTGCCGGCGGCGAAGTGGTAGCGGAAGCCAGTCGGAGTATCGAATTCAAGTCATCAGGTAAAATAAAGAAGCGGATGGATGAATTGCTTTCGGCTCAACAGCAATTAGAGCAGCAGAATAAACGCTCACCATCGCCGGACAAAAATTGGCTGCCCCGGGAGGTCGCCGCCAAAACCGCCGAAATGATGGCAGGGCTGGCAACGGAACGTCTGGAGGATTGCGATCCGGAAGGCGCCATGCATGCTCTCGATCTCGCTGAAAAAGCCCTGAAGCGGCAAAATAGCTATCCTTTCGCATATTATTATACACCGGAATTCAAGCTTAAATTTACCGATGTCACACTCTCTTCGGAATCCATCCGCAAAGGTGCAACCGATACGGTGACTGTTTTCTGGCAAGCATCCGGCAAAACACCCGACCGGGAACTCATAGCCACACTTTCGTTGGTCGATGAAACCAATCGCGTGATCGTCTCTCAAAGCGTTCCGTTACAAATCCCTGGAAAAGCCAAATCCAACGGACGCATACAGCAAAAGTTTGCTCTGAAGCTGCCCCAGGCGTATTTCGAACCGCCTCGAAAGCCAATCGGAATGCCCGGAATTTTCACCGGCTCCCACTATTTAACGATGAGGATTTCCGCAAGGCGCAAAGATGACAACTCGAAAGATGCCGTTTTATTGCTTGATAATCCCGAACGCCAGCCATTTTTTCGCGTCGGACAGCATTACCTTCTGCGAGAAGTTCATATCAGTTCATCCGATGTACAAATAGAACGCATTGAGTTGCCGCGTTTCCAAATCAATCAGCCAGGAATGATTCGCGTCACGTTGCATAATTATCATTTGTATCCTCAAATGGCTCAATGCGCCCTCAGCATTCAAACCGCAGCGGGCACGGTTTTGCACGAGGCAGTCGAAAGCGTCAAAGCCGGCGGCGGCAACACTATCAGTTGCGATTTTGGATGGAATGCAAATTACGCCGGCGATTTGAAATGCGTGGTTAAGGTCATTCAAAACAACCAGATCAGCACCAGGGCTACGCGGGAATTTCCAATCGCCTTTCCCGACGATATTCAGATTAGCGTGGCTCGCGGCAACCATGTCGATGTTGAAGGCGATGACTATTCGGTACCATTGACCGTGCAGATCGAAAAGAAATCAGCGCTTAGCCCGGGCAGCAAATTGGAGCTGAAAGTTTATGCGGATGACAGTGAATACGCTGCTGAGACACGGACGCTTTCTTCCGGCACAGGTGTCGAACGCTGGCAGATGGGTGTGTGGCCCCATTGGGGCTATTATCGGGTGAAAGGCACGTTGACAACCGGAAAACGCGAATTTAATTTTGAAAAGCAATTGGTGGCAACGGTTGTCGAAACTAAAGGCATGCAAATTCTGGTCAATGGAGAGCCGTTCATTGTGAAGGGTGTCAACGTACACAGTATGTATTCGCAAAGCCCCAAATTGACCGATGATGCGATGAAAATTCTGAAAACACACGGTTTCAACGTACTCCGGGGCGATTATCCGCCGCGCTGGGAAGTTGAAATGGCGCATCAAAATAATCTGGCGTGGATGCTGCTGGCTGAATTTTCATGCACGAGTACAGATACGATTTACGCCCGGTACGAAAAAGATGCGTACGGTGCAGTCCAGGAAATCGTGCGCCAATATGTTCTGGCAAATTGCGAATCAGCCGGTGCGCTGCTCTGGAATTCCTGCAATGAAATCGATGATGAATTGGATGAATTTTTGATCAATCTTTACCCTCCGTTTAAAATTTATGATCCCTACCAACGCCCGGTGAATTACGCAAATCTTTACGGACAGGACAATTGGCATGGGCAGGATATAATGGGCGTCAATTATTATTTCGGTGCAGATCAACGGGCGCTATCACGCATGCCTATCATTGAACTCAGCATTCTGGTTGCCAGAAAACACAATTTGCCCATTATCTTCACTGAATACAATTCATGGTGGGGTCCGGTTGAGCGTTCCGGCGCCGAAGCCGTTGAAATTCTCTGGGATAAGAATTTGAATAAAGGCATGGCTGGCGGAACCCTGTATAAAATGACGGATGTCGAAGGCAAACACCCCGGGCTGATCGATGAGCGCGCCCAATTGCGCATTCGACAGGACATGAGCCAGGCGCTCATCCGGTTTCATGCCGATGCTGAAATAACCGTCCAGGAACGTCAGGGAAGACAGGTGACATTGCTCATCAAAAATAAGCGCGATTTCCATTTGCGGCAAATTGCATTTAATGTCAAATATCGCGGCGTTGAAAAAGATTTTCAATTGGGCGCCGATATCCCGCCCAATGCATCCATTAACACTGCCATGTTAATCTCCCCGGAATTGGCAAACGAGTCTTTCTCTATAGCGGGTTACATCACTTTTGAAACCCATTTCGGATTAAAAAGCAAAATCCCGATCGACCTTTATATTAAATAATCCTGAGGAGGACAATATGGTGCGATACGCAGCTAGTCACACTGCTTTCATATTTCTGGCGCTCGGTTGTGTTGCCATTGCAGCGGATTATGCCGTGCGCGACTTTCGCATTCCGGCAAAAACGTCCATTCCGTTCACGTATTGCATCTGGTATTTACCTGACCCGGACGGGGCATCTTTCCTTGAAGAATTATCCGCCAGCCCACCGGATCTGTTCCACGTGGGATACCACATTCCGTTCAAAGGCGGGCTTGGACCTACTTATGGTCACGATTTATACACCAATGACATCCTTCCCCCGAATCAAATCCCGCGCGAAGTCGAACGAATACAGAATATTATTCAATGCATGCGGGAGGCAGGCGTTACCCGGCTGATACCGTATGTCTATACCATGGCATTTTTCGGTCGCGCCGATCAACGCGTCGGATTTTTCAATTTCTACGATCATTGGGAGGACTATCGCGCGTTTGGGCTGGGTCCGAAACCGGCTGCCGATCCCGAGCTCTGGTCGCAAGTGCGCGGTCCGAGCCAACTCGGAGGTGGACCCGAAGGCATTTTGCACTATGAGCCTTGTATCAATCATCCGGCATGGGCGGAATACCTGGACCTGGTTGTCCGGGAACTGGCTGCCGCGGGATATGATGGCATGTTCTTCGATGTCAACACGCTGTACTGCTATTGCCCCCATTGCCAGGAAAAATTCGATATTTACCTGCTCGAAAAATATGGAAGGGAAGGTCTTAAAACCCATTTCGGGACAAACGATCATCGCCTGCTGAACATGCCCACAATCTACCGGGATGTCGAAGCATTTGTTCTCGATACGTTTAAAGTGTATCTCAAAGAAAATTGGGAGTCTCAAAATTTGACGAGATTGCTCGGGATTGAAAAGGCTGATCAGGTAAAATTGGAAGAGGATTGGCGTCTGCTTCGCTGCTATATTCAGGGATCCCGCGCCGAGTTCCCGCCGAAAAATGACTTCGAAGCTCACCTGGCGCAGCAGTTCGGCAGCAACCGAATTGGCGAAGTCTCGGAGGAACAGCGAGAAAAATTCAGACAGGTCCTTCTTCGCCAAATTTTCCACACGTTTCTCAGCAGCCCGGAGCTTGCCGTTCGTCTCAAAGAACAATTCGGTTCGGCAGATCTTCAAAAGCGCTGCTGTACGACTCCCCGTGAATTGCTGCTCTGGGTTGAAACGCAGCGCTTCTGGTGCAAATGCATGGCGGATCAATTTGCCCGACTCAAAGCTGAAGGACGCCACACATTTGCCAAACGGGGGCGCAGCGACGATTTTTATACTGTAGCAAATCTCGGTTCAATGGCGACGCGCGATGGTTTGAATAAGCGCCGCGTCGATGGCATCGATCTGGTTCACTGGGCGCCAATGGCAGACATGCAAATGTTCGAAGAAATGCACCAACCGGGCTCGCTCGAAAGTGGCGTCATTTTCTCAAACATTTTTGCTTTCAGGTGGGCGATGGCTGCCGGCACACGCGCGGGAACATTGCTCTACGAGGTGATGGATGATTGCGCCTCAGATTTGGCTCACGCCGAAGTGGCTGCCGGTGGCGGCGGGGCGTTCATTCAGGCAGCGATAGGTGCGCCTGAAGCGCGGCATCGTTGGCGACGATTTTACGCCGATCATGCAGACCTATGGGATGGTGGCACCTCCTGGGCACGCGCCGGTTTGTTGTTCTGGAGCGACCAGGTATTCTATGAAAATTCCCGGCATCTGGCGCTCACTCGTGCCCTGGTGCATGTCCTGTCCGAAACGCAAATTCCGTTCGATCTGATCACCGAAGAAAATCCGGACAATATCAATCAATACCAGGTGCTCTTTGCGCCGGCATTGCGCTATCTGTCCGATCCACAAATCGAGCGCATTCTGAACTATGCCAATCAGGGCGGCAATTTGATTGTGATCGAACCTTTTGGCTCTGAAGATAAATATGCAGCTCTCCGGAATACCGATCCGCTGGAAAAAATGGCACTGCAATCGAAAGGTATCAAGCCGGTTCGGCTCGGCAAGGGCAGCGTCATCCGGCTCGCTTCAACCGCTGTGCCCGCGCGCCAATCCGACTACTGGTGCTTGATGGAGGAACGCGCCAATGAGTTTGTCCTGTCAAGTGATTTTCTCAATGAAGCACGACGAAAAGATATAAAAAATGGCGTTGATCTGGGTCAGGATTTTGTTCGGCAAATCGAAACCGCTCTCGGCTTAAAATTACGCTGGTGCCCGGAATCCACCGATCCCGGGATTTACCTTCACGCGTATCGGCTGCCGAAATCAGGTGATCAACCGGAACGAATCGTCGCTCATGTTGTTAACTATCGCGTGCCGATCTTGCTTCGGGATAAAACTCAGACGCCGAAATGGACGAGTGCCACAATCGCTGGTGAACCCGTGAAGTTTCAGAATCTTCGCATCACGATTCCCCTGCCGAAAGGCGCAAATCCGAAGCAGGTTGAGTTGTTGAACCCCACTGAGCAAGCAAGCCCGGTAAAATGGACTCAAAAATCTGGTGCGGCTCAAATTACTCTCCCGGAGTTGAAAATCTATAAAGCCATCGTTTTAAAATTGGATGAGTGATTCAACTTTTCTCGCCGGGTGAAATTGGCTTCCGCTGTAATCGGGTTTCGTATGGAAATTAATTTTCATCGAATGGGATACAATATACTACTCAATTTGTCATGTATGGAATTTTTTCAATGTATCCAAAATCAACTCCTGCTCCTGCTAACAATTTGAATGTGAGGTAGCCCCAATGATCAGTTATGAAGGCAAAAACAAGCGCACGCTGAATGTGTTAAAAACAATCTATTTCGATTACCCGGAATGGACCGATTGCGGTGTGGGATTGATGCCCGCTACCTGGATGAAGTACCGCGATGAACTCGAAGCCATCGTCCTGGCGCACCCACGCATTTTCCCGGGCTATAAAAAAGGCTCGAAAGATTATGACCATGTCGATCATCCGCTTTACAAACCGGGGCAGCATATCGATTGCTGGGGAACCGTGTGGAATAATATTGAGAAAGGTTTGGACAGCATTGCAATTGATTATCCGCTTAACGATTGGGCTGATTTCGACACCTACGTTCCGCCGGATCCGATGACGGATGATTGGTTTAGTCCGCGCGAAGATTGGGACACGCTGAAAGGAAAAATGGAACAGGCAAGACGCGAAGGCAAAATCGTTGGCGGCAGCGGCTTGCCTCATGGATTTATGTTCATGCGCCTGTATTACCTTCGCGGTTTCGAAAACCTGATGCTGGATTTTGCCACTGATGATGCGCGCCTGCCAAAGCTGATTCAAATGGTTGAAACCTACAATTCGGCGGTCATCCGGAAGACACTCACCTTAAAGCCGGATATGTTGGGCTACGGCGACGACCTCGGGATGCAGCTTTCATTGCCGATGAGCCCGGAAATGTGGCGCAAATATATCAAACCGTCATACATGCGAATGTTCGAGCCCTGCCGTGACGCCGATGTCCCGGTGGCGCTGCATACCGATGGTCATATCCTGGAAATCATTCCCGATTTGATCGAAGCCGGCGTCAAACTGCTGAATCCCCAAATTCGAGCCAATGGACTGGAAGGATTGATCGCGATGGCAAAAGGCAAAGTTGCGCTCAACCAGGACCTTGACCGCCAGCTTTTTCCCTTTGCTTCGGAAGCCCAGATCGAGGATCATTTTCACACGGTTTATGAAGGGTTACATCTGCCGGAAGGCGGTTTGATGCTCTCCGCCGAATGTGAACCCGATGTTTCGCTGGAGAAGATCGATAAAATTTGCAGCGTACTGGAACAGATCTGCAATTTGCCGGATCCGGAAGTTTAAGGCATGACATCCGGCTAGCTGCTTTAAAATTCAATGAAAAAAGCGAAGAGTAAAATTGAAATATAAAATTTCAATGTAGCTGCTATTACACCGAATTATTATGGGATCATCTCACAAATTTCTATTTCGAGCACAAATTTTTTAAACCTCGGATAAAAGATAAAACAAAGTTCTTTTATTTTCCTAAAAATATTGCTATATTAAAAAAATAAATTTTTCATTACTTTCTAATAAGAATTAAATAAGGATCTTAAAAATGAGTTTAACAATTCCTGACGAAATAATTCAATCTACTCGGATGACAATCCCGGAGTTGATTCAGGAAATAGCTGTTATGCTTTTTCAAAAAGAGAAGCTTACATTAGGACAGGCAAGTCGATTAGCAGATATGAGTCAATTCCAATTTCAACATCTTCTCTCAGCTCGTTAAATTCCTTTGCATTATGGTGAAGATGACCTGGAAAAAGACCTGAAAACCTTAAAGGAGCTTGGACGATTGTGATAATTGTTAGTAATACATTTCCCATAATAAATCTAGCAGCAATTGATCAACTTAATATTCTTCAAAAACTCTATGATAAAATCACTATTCCAGAAGCTGTGTACCATGAAATTGTAATAACTGGTGCCGGGCAACCAGGATCAAAGAATGTTCCAAAACTTGATTGGATTGCCACTAAAAAAGTATCAGATAGTTCATTGATAAAAGCTTTACAGTATGAATTAGACGACGGTGAAGCTGAAGCAATTGCTCTTGCGATAGAATTAAATTCAGATTTACTACTAATTGATGAGAGAATAGGTCGTTCAATAGCTTCTCGTTTTAATTTAAAATATAAACTCGTTAAGGCTTATAATATAACATATTCCTGTCATTGCGAGCGACGATAGGAGCGAAGCAATCTCTTATGTTGACGCAATAGCAGTGGAGATTGCTTCGGCTG
>JAFGMA010000045.1 GCA_016927835.1 Candidatus Zhuqueibacterota bacterium
TGCTTAACCTCATGGGATTGCTTCGCTGCACTCCGTTTCGCTCGCAATGACATGAAAGTTCAATTTGTGCCCGTGCAAAGTATAAAAACGTTTGATTCTTTGCGCAAAATTTTTTATGTTGCGATTACCAGATCGATGCGCGATTGAAAAAAGATTTCTGCTGCCTGTTAAGGCAGCCGGGGAATGCGTAATGAGCTACGTCGATTAAAATGGTACAACTGACCGGGCTGTCTGGTTTCCCGAATTGAGAAATGCGGCAAATTTCGAAGGAGAGAAGGAATGGTGATATTCAAAACCTTCCGTATCAGGTGTGCTGACTGGAAATCATGGTCGATTATTTTGTTCTTTGCAGTCGTTCATGCATCGGCGATTCAGTCCATTTTTGCATCCGTTTCCCGGGCGGATTCGAGCAGGCAACAGCAATTTAACCGGGCACAACAACTAATCGGGCATAAACGATACGAGGAGGCGTTTGCGGCGTTCAATAATATTATCCGGATCGATCCGAACTTTTTACCCGCCTACAAAAAAATCATTTTCGTGTGCCAACAACGCGGCGATTTGAAACCTGCGCTAGAATATTTCGAAGAGCGGCTTCGGGTGGCACCCGAAAGCGCCGGTGCGCTTTTTGGAATGGGCGCTTATCATGCTGCTCGCGATGAACATGAAATTGCCCTCACTTACTTTACAAAATCAATCCGACAAAATCCTCAACTACTGCAAGCATATCGTGACCTTTGCGAAAGTTATCGCGAATTGGAACGGCTTGATGAAGCTGAAACGTATTTAAAAAGCCTTTTCGCTCAATCGCCACCCGGAGCTGCATTATATGTTGCTCTGGGAATAATCTATCAATACAAGCGCGATTGGAAAGAATCGCTGAAAAACCTGGATCGCGCAATTGATTTGAATCCGGAATTCACCATTGCGCACATCGAAAAAGGGACGGTACTTTTCTATGCCGGACAAATTCAAACGGCGTTGGATGTGAACCAGCATGCATTGGAACTGGCACATAAACAGCATCAGCTTGAAGAAGAGGCAACGATCTTGAATGCGCTTGGGGTGAGCTTGAACTTTCAGGGCAAGCTATCCGATGTAGCACTCAGTTATCAAAAGGCGACTTCGATTCTGAAGCAAATCGGATCCGTCGAAAAGCATTACAAGGTGCAGATAAACCTGGGGATCACGTACACGCGACTGGGCGACTATCCGCGAGCGCTAACGCTCCTCAAAGAATGCATGCTATATTTCAGAGCGCAGAATGACAGCACCACTCTGGCTACGGTGATGGGCAACATGGGCGGGGTTTATATGAATCAGGCGCGTTATGACTCAGCCTGGTTTTATATTCAGCCTGCAGCCCGCATTTCCGAACGTTTTGAAAATTTCAGGTTCGCCTCTTATTGGAATAGTTTCCTGGGATTGATCCAACAGAATCGCGGAAATCTCGAGGACGCTCTGTACCACTTAAGACGGGCACATCAATACGCGCTTAAATTCGGAAATCAAGCGTATGTCGCTCGAAATTTGTCCGCAATTGGTCGCATATTTTTTGAAATTGGGCGAGTCGATTCAGCAGTTACAAATTATAAGCGAGCGCTGGCGTATTTGCGAAAAGCAGGTGATGTATATTTTGAAGCCCATTGTCTGGCGAATCTCGCAATGGCAGAAAATGATGCCGGTAATTTCAGCCAGGGTCTGGAATACTATGAGACCGCATATCGCATCGTTCAGCAAACCGGCGATACCAAAGACCAGATGAATTGGCTCGGGGATATCGGAAATGTTCACAGCGCACTGGGCGACTATGATGCCGCAATCCATTACTTCCGCAAGGCTCTGCAGCTTTCCGACCGACTACGAACCCCGGATGCCCAATGCCGGCTGCTCCATAATCTGGGAGAAAATTACATCCTGTGCGCAAAATACGATAGCGCCATAAACCTGTTAAACCGCGCCTTGAAAATTTCCCGTCGAATCGAAGCCCGGAAAAGCGAAACCGGCATTCTGGAAGGTCTGGGTACAAGTTACGCGCGCCTGCAAAAATGGGAAAAGGCACAGCATTATTATAGCCGGGCAATTGAATTGGGCAAAAAAATGAATAACCGGCTCATTTTTCCGCCAATCTATATCAGCCTGAGCCGGTTGCATCGACAACAGGGCAACTATCCAGAGGCAAAGCACTACGCCCAACTTGCACTGAATTTAGCGAACGACATGAATAGCGCCACCAGCATCACCGACGCAAACCTGGAATTGGGCAGAATTTTCTTTAATTTGGATAGCCTGAAACTGGCTCGTGACTTTTTCCAGGCAGCTATTCGGTCAATCGAAGCGGTGCGCGACCGCGTACCCGGACAGGAATTTAAAATATCGTATTTCGAGACGAAGACACGCGTTTATAATGCCTTGATACGCACATTGGTAACGCTCCATCGACGCGATCCGTCAGCGGGATTTGCAGAGCAGGCATTCAACGTCGCAGAACAGGCAAAGTCACGCACCATGCTCGAGTTGCTAAAACAAAGCAAAGCCAAATGGATGAAAAATGCTCCGATGGAGTTGCTGGTAGCAAGGCGCAATGCTGAGCAACAATTAAATAGCGCCCAGAGCGCACTGAGCCTGGAAGCAGGTAAATTGCAGCCTGATTCGATGAGACTGGATAGCTTGTGGATGCAATTAAGGCAATCCCAGGATACGTTGTATCAAATACAGGCACAGATTGAGCGCAAAGAAAATGGCTATAATACCATTAGAAATGCAAGTGCGCCAATCAACCTCAGACAAATACAAAGCAGAATATTGAAGCCGGAACAGGCTTTATTGGAATTTTCGGTTGGCAGCGAATCCAGCTATTTATTCATTGCCAAAAAGCAATCCCTGAATATCTTTGAAATTCCGATGGCAGACTCTGCCCTCAAGACAAAAATATTGCAATTAAGACGTCCTTTCGTCAATGTGAAGGATGCAACCGATATACATTTCGACGTCCACCTGGCGCACAAGCTTTATTCGCTGCTGCTTAAGCCGGCAGAAGCGATCATCAATCCCGGAGAAACGCTCATCATCGTGCCGGACGGAATTCTATTCTATTTGCCATTTGAAGCGCTGGTGACAGATTTGGGAGGGAATTCGGGTGACGAATCAACATTGTATGAACGATATCGGACATCACGTTATTTGATAGAAAAATTTCCCATTGCCTACAGCAGTTCTGCGAGTGTACTGGATCCGCTACTGGCTGCCGCTCGAGAAAAAGCCTCACCCGAACATAATTTGCTGGCTGTTGGAGACCCTTCGTATCACAACACGGCACCGGATGCAATGGTGCTTCGTCAACAGCGAAATTGGCTTTTTCAACCACTGCAATATTCGGAACAGGAAATCGAACAAATCAATCGTGAATTCAGGCAAGCGACGACGATGCTTCATCGAAATGCCACGGAGGATTCGATCAAGGCGATTGCCGGCGAGTACCGTCTGCTGCATTTTTCAGCCCACGGTCTGCTCGATGAACGCCAGCCGATGTATTCGGGTCTCGCGCTGACGCAGGACGATGATCCCGCCGAAGATGGCTTTTTACAATCCTATGAAATTTTCGATCTGAAGCTCAATGCCGATCTGGTGACATTGAGTGCGTGCGAAACCGGATTGGGCGCATTGAAACAGGGAGAAGGCATCATCGGCTTGACACGGGCATTTTTGTATGCAGGTTGCAAATCGGTTGTTGTGAGCCTGTGGAGTGTTGCCGATGCATCGACCGCCGAACTGATGGCGCATTTTTATCGCAATTTAAACCAGGGAATGAGCAAGGCAGACGCTTTGCGCCAAGCAAAATTAGCCCTGATGCGGCAATCGGTCGATATGGGACAGGTCCGCCTGTCTTATGCAAATCCTTTTTTCTGGGCGCCGTTTGTGCTGATCGGCGACACGGAAGCTGTCGAGGCTTCGGCGAATCAGTATATTTATTTGATTTGGATGATCGTTGGATTGGCTGTTTCAATTGCAATTTGGGTGGGTAGAAGACGCCGAATTTCGTAATCGCTCAACACACACCTTAAGAGATGTTTTACGATTTTGATTTGTGATATTAAAACTTCGTAAATCGCAAATCCATAATCATTATTCTATAATCAAAAAAGTACGGTGATAAGCGATTGCCGAATTTCCGGATAGCACCAGGACCTGTTTTTTCTTGAAAAATGCCGCGTGCGCTTCGCCCTGCATCCGGATGTTTCAAATAGTGCCTGTTCTAGCGCCCGTACGCCTGCTCTTGCAGCTTCTCAATTTTTTCGATCTGGTCCCTGGCTTTCTCTGTAAAGCGATTCGTTTCCATTTCCTCGAATTGCTTCAAAATGCTCAGAGCAGCTTTCGGTTCATTTTTTTTCAGGTAAACCTGCGCCAGGTACCAATAGGCGGCGGGCTTCCCGGGCTCGTTGCGGATCAACGAATTGAATTGCAGTTCCGCCTGATCATAGTTTTCTTCCAAAAATAAGCAGACGCCCCAATAGAGCCGCGCCAACGCATTCGATGAATCTTGCAGAGCAACCTGCTGCAATTTTTCGGCTGCGCCATTGTAATCACCATTCACATAATCCTTCATCGCCAGTTTAAACAGCCTGTCTGCGGGCGAAAGCGTTTCCCGGAGACCAAGTTCGACATAGGGGTAGGGTTTCGAGTCAGCAAGCTCCGATATGCTGGCAGGCAAGAATGCACTCTGATAAAAGTGATATCCGAAAATGACTAAAAACAGCGATACTGCCACCGGAACCAGAATGCGCGTCGCCGGAATCCAGGAAAAGCGCGATCCTGCGAAACGCTGTTTCAATGCCTTCACCCACTCTGAAAACGTCTTTTTTGCTCCGGGTTCGATATTCAATTCAAACATTGGTTCGAGTTGATCGAGCACTTTCATCCGCTCGTTTGCCTCACGGCAGCTTTCGCACGATTTCAGATGCCGTTGCATGCGATTGATTTCGACCAGCGAGTCCAGTCTTCCATCGAGCAGGGATCCCAATTCTTCGGTAGACAGGTGCTTTTTTGCTGCAGCATCCAAAGCCGAGGTAATTGTGAGATTCACCTGTTTTAATTGATGATATTTCACCCGGCAGGCTTCACATTGCGCCAGATGCGATTTCAACTGCTGATGGTCGTGCACGGAGAGCTCTTCCGCATCAATTTCCATGTTCATCAACGAAATTGCCTGCTCACATGCTATATTTTGTCCCATCTTATTTGCGCTCCAATGATTTCTATCAGGTGATACTTTCTGTCCGGCATCGCGGCAAATTGGATTATCCGCTTCAGCTTTCCCCACAAAAGCGTTTCAACATCCCCTCATTTTATGTGTCGAAATTGAAACAGATTTTTTTTAATTTTTTTTGCAATGCGGATCGGTTCGAGTGCAGGATATAGGCAACGCGCTGATAGTTTAGCGAAACGCTGTCATCCGAGAATTTTTTGCCGGCGCTTTCGATAATCTCCGCATAGCTGAGACCATGCATCCATTTTGAAATTTTTATAAATTTTTCAATCGGTGGCTGGTCTTCGATATATTGCTGAATAATCGATTCGATTTCGCCCTGTGCTTCAGGCTGTTCCGGGATATCGGTGTGATATGATTCCTGGTAAACCAGCTTTTCATGTTGACGTTTTTCCTTCCTGCCGGCATCGATGAGCTTGTTGCGCACAATGGGCCACAGATAACTCGATAGCTTGCATTGTCCCCGGTACGCCCGCAATACTTTGCACTCATCTGCTGCCATCACCTGGTAAACGATTTCGGAAACGACATCATCTTCGTCAGCAAAGAAAATCCCTTTGCCCACCATGGCTTTGATGAGCTTCGAAATCAGTTTTCGCAGATCGCGGAAAAGCTGTTTTTCAATTTTGTGGTCGCCGCTTAAATATGCATTTACAAGCCGAACGTCATCAGTATTAAAGGCTGACAAAGTATCCTCCGCGTGTTTATCAATGAAAATCAAATGTATGAACTTGAGGAATAAAATGCAAGTAGTTTCCACGGTAATAAAACAGGTTCTTTCAGATTTTAATCGATGCGAGACAAATAACGGAAAAATTGAATTATTCAACTCCTCGCTCTCACCTGCTCTTTCATAAGAGGCGAAACGAGCTTTTCTTCAATGAATTAAGATGACTTGGTGAAAGTTGAAACCTCGGCGCAGAAACGGCAAACCCGCAGCTAACCCGTTGCCTTTCTGACTGGATGAAACGAATTTTTAAAAAAATTCGAAATTTGCATGTTTGGATTCGACAAACCAGATGAAAAGCGAATTCGACTTTCATAAAAAGCCAATTTAACACGACATTTTTATTATTTCACTTTCAAATCAGGAGGTATTTCCAATGAAATCAAAAATCTATTCCACAGGCATCGTATCGCTGCTTTGTGCGGTAATCCTTTTATCTGCATCGACTGCATTTTGTCAGGCAAAAATATTATTTGATGCCACACATGGCACGCTTGCTCGCTATGACGGGCGAACATGGTTCCAGGATTTGCAGGCGGAACTGACCAGCCTGGGCAATACTGTTTCGACGACAACCGACATTGGTCGGGCTAATTTGACCCAGCATGACATAATCGTTATCAGCGTCGTCACCACATATCATTCCGCTTACACCGCGGGCGAGGTTAACAAAATACGGAATTATGTTCGAAATGGCGGCGGATTATTGATAATGGGGGAAATGCCGTTTTATCTTAACGATCACATCAATCCGGTATCCGAGGCATTCGGCATCACCTGTGGCGTTTCAGAGCTTTCGCCCCGAGATTTGACGATCACGAATATTCAGCGGCTCCACCCCATTTTTCAACACGTGAGTGAAATTTTTTTCCAGATCGCCGGTGAGGTGACTGCTTCGTCGCCTGGCACTGCGGTCGCCTGGAATCGTCTCGGAGCATCCGCTGCGGTAGCGGTTGCGGAATTCGGACAGGGACGTGTGGTGGTTACCGGGGATGCCAATTTCTGCTACACAGATATGTTCGGCGATACCCGGCTTTATGATGCGGACAACCGCCAATTTATTGAAAATATTTTCGAATGGTTGTACAGCGGTATACTCTGGCGCTGGGATACGTTCGATTTCAATTTTGGCACAGACCAGGGATGGACACTCTACGGTGCATTGGATGAGGGGGGACACGGGCCTTTCGCTCATGGTTTCGGTTATGACTGGATGGATTTAGTTAATTACCCGGATGTTCCTCGATCGGGCTACCCGGCGACACTGGGCGATAACCGCGGATCCATTAAAATGTGTACGATTGGCGGGCACGGCGTATGCAATCCCGGCGCAACCTGGTGGTGCATGGTCTTTACATCGCCATTGCTCATCATTTCTCCGGCATGGCAGCGTGCTGAAGGATTCTCAGCAAAAATTGCCCATTGCATGGAAGTGCCTGATGGCGGATACTTCACGCCGACTTTAGAGCTCTACGGGAATCTTTTCGTCAGGATTTATGATTTCGATTTGCGCCGCTATCGGTATTTCTACAGTGGTGCGGCACAGCCCTTCAACAATTGGGCAACAGATCCCCGATGGATTGACATGAGTTTCAATTGGTCGGGTATGCCGGCTACGAGGTATCTCATCACGAATGTGTATGTCTGTATTTGGGGCGAAATGGCGCGACCGCGCTTCGAAGGCGGATTATATATTGACGAAGTCGCGCCTTTTGAAGTCTCGCTTTCAGGCTCAGACACGCCAGCCGCGACGCTTACCAAATCTGCTATTGATGCAAGTACCAAAGAAGCCCGCTCCGGAATTAACGAGCACGAGGCGCCTTCTATATTCGAAATCGTTCCGAACGCCGCTCTTGATTCTCAGGTCGCTGCTGAATTGACCAAAGAGCTTCCCACCAGGACGTCTCTGTTTAGAGAATTCGAGCATGTTCTTTGCATGGCCGATACGCCTGCTTTGAATAAAAAGTCAGATGCAGAAAAGAAAGACTCGTTGGAAAAGGAGCCGTTGAAGCATTCTATTCTCAGCGAAAGCGAGTTGCCGACGTCTTTTAAACTGGGGCAGAATTATCCCAATCCATTCAACCCGGAAACCACAATCGCGTATCACCTGCCAGTTTCATCCGAGGTTGAATTGACGGTTTATGATATCGCAGGACGGGAGGTGCGGCGACTGGTTCGAGGGATTCAATCCGCCGGTGAATATGATGTGAATTGGGATGGCTGCGACAGCGTCGGGCAGAAAGCGGCATCGGGAATCTATCTTTGCAAAATCATGGCTCGTGCAACCGATTCTTCGCAACCGCTATTTTCTGAAGTTCGCATGATGACGCTGCTAAAATAGTCCCCGATCCCCTGCGCAACGATTGTCGGGAAATCCGGCATTTATTCGGCTATTCGAAATTCTGTATCCGCGTCGATACCAAATTGGAAATGTTTAAATACAAACTGGTTCTGTGTTTAAACATTTCCTGTTATTTTTTATTCCCTTTGAAAAGCCTTTAAACATCATCGAATTAACAGCATCTTCCGACTGATTACCATCGAAGGCGCGATCAACCTGGCAACGTACACACCGCTGGCGCAGTCTTCCGCATTCCACGAAATTTCATATTGTCCCTGGTCCCGGAAGCCTTCGAGCAGCACTGTCACTTCACTGCCCAGCGCGTTATAGATCGCCAGTTTTATTTCGGAAGGCGTTTGAAGGGTGAATTCAATAGTTGTGGCGGCGTTGAACGGATTGGGAAAATTTTGCACCAATTCAAATTGATCCGGCGCCGGATGCTTCTCGATTGGTTCGACTGCGCTGCCGATTTGCTCCGCCTGCAATTGCTGCAAGTCGCGCCAGCCAACCAATTGAATCCCCAAGCTATCGATGAAAGCATGCATCTCGTCTGATTTGAAGATCCGGTAATCCCAGTCACGGGCACGCCAGGCATTGGTGATCGCTTTAATTTCATCCGACTCGACTGCCGCATGAATGTAAAGCTCGGTCACTCCCGGCATCAGGTTTGTGAGCATGTCACAATACATATCGAAGGTTTCTTCGTAAGTACTGCCATGCTCGCCGGATATCAAAAAATCCGGCAATGCGAATCCCTGCTCAACCTTTTGGGCAGCAAACGCCTTGAGCGCATTTTTTCGCACTTCGGGCAGCAATTGATCGAACGGCGGAGACAGGTCACGCGGCAGGCGGAAGGGCAAACCGTATTCGGCGCTCAATTCATAAATTATCTCCAGAAAGTGCTTGCCGAGAATTAATCCGTATACACTTGCCATGTGGTTATCGATATGCGTTGGTATCACGCCGAATTGCAGCGCTTTTTCAATTTGTGCACGCAGTTCGAGTTCCACCTGCTCGGGTTGCGCATAAAGTTCCACCCACAGCTCATTGTCCGGGAAATAGCCTTCAGCGGTTAACAGTGAAGGAATCTGAGCAGCGGAGGCAACACTGCCCCATTTATAATCACCCCATTCGGCGGTAAGCGTTAAATGGACACCGACATCTGATTGTGGATTTTTACGGCAAAATTCAGCGCTTTCAGGGAACCAGGAGCAGGGAACCATAATCGTAGCCGATGTGATCCGGTTGCTGCTCAATAAATTTATCGTCGCGACGTTTTCCGCGTGGCACATCCCGAAATCATCCGCATTGATGATCAACACCCTGTCATCGGCAGCATACCCCAGCAGTTCCGCGGTAGTTTGCGCGAAAGCGGCATTCAACAGCCCGATGAGGATGATGAAAATTACAAAAGCCTGTTTCAAAATTCATCTCCCATATTTTCAATATCTGATTCACGTTTCATTCACCCAATTCTGGTAACTCACAGAGGCGCTTTCTGCAAATCATCCCTTGATCCCCGACAGGATGATACCTCGCACAAAATATTTCTGCGCCATGAAAAACAAGATCAACACCGGAATCAATGAAAGCATTGACGTCGCCATCACATAATGCGGCAGATCGCTGTAGACATCTTTGAACATATTGATACCCAGCGAAAGCGGAAACTTGTCGAATGTCTGCAAATAAATGAGCGGCTGAAGAAAATCGTTCCAATGGCGGATGAACGACAGCACCGTGACCGTAGCCAGCGCCGGTTTCGCCAGCGGCAGCATAATAATCAGGAAAATACGTAAATGCGAACAGCCATCGATTTTAGCCGCATTTTCGAGTTCAAGCGGAATCGTTTTGAAAAATTGCCGCAATAAAAATATATTGAAAACGCCGCCGCCCAAAAAATAGGGCACAATCAACGGGTTGTACGTATCGTGCCAGCCAAGATATTTGAAAAGCAGGAATTGAGGGATCAGGGTTACCTGTGCGGGCAACATGATCGTACTCAGCAGCACGATGAAAAAGAAATCCCTCCCGAACCAGCGCAGTCTGGCAAACGCATACGCCACAACAGCAGCCGAAGCAATTTGTCCGACCAGGCTCAATAAGGTAATGTAAATTGTATTGGTAAAAAATTTGACCAGCGGCAGCAGCTTGAAAATCATGACGTAATTGTTCCAGCGCACCGGGCTCGGAATCCATTGATGCGGAACAGCGTACACCTGCTGCAAATTTTTAAAGGAAGCTGAAAGTGACCACAGAAACGGAATGATGAAAATACAGGACATCGCCGTCAAGATGAGGTAACCTGCAATGCGTCCGTATTTTTCCTGGAAACGTTTGCTGCGCCAGAATTTCTTGGCTGGAAGCATTTTTATTTGCGCTCTCCTTCGTAATAGACCCAGATTGCAGACGATTTGATCACCAGCAGCGTCAATGCCAAAATAATAATAAAAAGCATCCACGCCAGGGCGCTGGCATAGCCCATTTCAAATTCCATAAACGCCTTGCGATATAGGTAGAGCACATAAAAGAGCAGGCTATTTTTCGCACCACCGGTCGGCGCCATGATATAGACTGCGGTGAAAATCTGGAAACAACCGATGATGGACATGATCAGGTTGAAATAAATGGTTGGCGTCAACATGGGAATGGTGACATGGCGGAATCTGTGCCACCGCGATGCGCCGTCCAGATCGGCGACTTCGTAAAGATGGTGCGGAATATTCTGGAGTCCTGCCAGGAAAATGAGCATCGTCCCCCCTACTCCCCACAGACTCATGATAATCAGCGCCGGCTTCGCCCAGACTGGACTTTGCAGCCAGGCAGGTCCCTGCATTCCGAGCAATTTCAGGAATGAATTCAGAATGCCAAAGTCGGGATTGAAAATCCATTTCCATAGAATGATTGTCGCGACGCCGGCAACCAGCGAGGGAATATAGAAAATCGTCCGGTAAATATAAATTCCCTTGAGCTTCTGATTCAACAGCAGCGCCAGGAACAGGGCGAATGTTATCCCGAGGGGAACCGAAAAAAAAGCGTAATATGACGTATTGAAAAGCGCTGTTCGAAAAAGCGTATCATCAACCAGAATTTCCTGAAAATTTCCAAATCCGAGGAATTGGTAATCGCTCAACGGATTATGGGCATTCCATTTTCCAAGCGACAATATGAATGAAAAGATCATCGGACCGAATGTCAATCCAAAGAATCCAATCAGAAACGGCGATGCAAACAGGTATCCGATAAGTCCCTCTTTGATAGCACGCTTTGAGACTTTCTTCCTGGCTATTTCCATATCTCGTATTGATCCCTCATTTTCACAAGAATCTTGTCAATATCCCGTGTGAGATTTTCCGCTACTTGCCTGACATCGGTATCCGGTAGTTTCAAGGATTCGAGATGGGTGCGCGTGGCAATGGCAATCTCGCTCTGGAGCGCGACATTCGGCATGGTCCTCCCGTATTTGAGCATGGCTTCAATCGCAATCGATTCATCCTGCCGGGTGTCGGGACGATCATAAAAACGATAGGCATCCCCTACGCGCACGGGCAGCGCGCGTCCCTCGTGACCGATCATTCGCTGCCCGGTTTCGGTCATGATGAGCCGAATCCAATCCCAGGCTTCCTGCTTGACCTTTGATCTGCTGTAAATTGCAATTCCATCGAACGACACGCGGTTGAATTTTCCTGCGGGTCCCGAAGGCATCAACGTGATGCCCCAATCCATTCCATCCTCGATGCTGCGCAAATGCTCGACTGTGTATGCGCCGGCAAGGATCATCCCCACTTTGCCGGTAAGCAACATAATGTAGTCATTCATATCTGCCAGCTCTTCTCCATGAGGTGCAACCTTGTATTTGAAAATCAAATCGCGAAAAAACTGCATGGCTTCAATTGCCGGCGGATCGTTGAAGGTGCAGCGGCTCAGGTCAACCGAGAGCATGTCGCCCCCATAAGTCCAGATCATCGGTACAATCGTCAACCAACTCGTACCAAGACAGATGCCAAATTGATCTGTGTAGCCATCACCGTCGGTATCGCGCGTGAGTTTGCGGGCAGATTCCAGCACTTCCTGCCAGGTCCAGAACGCTTCGGGGTAGCCGACACCATCCTTATCGAATAATTCTCTATTATAAAACAGCACGATGGGAAATCCGTCGAGTGGAATCGCATACTGAGCGCCACCCAATTGAAATGAACTCAGCGCATGCGGGAAAAATTCATCCAGCTTCAACTCATCCTGGTGCGCTTCCATGAATGGCTCCAAATTCTCCAGATGACCGCTGGCGGCGGTAACTTTGAAATAGTCATCATCCACCATAAAAACATCCGCTGCTGATTGAGCTACCAACGCCAGGCTCAATTTATCCTGGTAAAGCCCGCTGACCAGTTCCAGCTTAACCGTGCGATCCAGATAGAGCGCTTCATATTCCCGTTTCAAATCGCGCCAGAGACTGAAATCGCGGTAGCCGCCCCAAAACATAAATCGAATCACTTTTTTATCGCCGGTTGATTTTTCATCAGTGCATGTGAGACTCGTTGACAGAATCAGGATTATTAAAAGAAGGACTGGTAAATGTGTTAAATGCTTCAAAAAGAATCTCCTGCAGGTGAGTAATAATTCAGTGCAAATTCCAATAAAAACGATTTTATTGACAAATGCAATAGAAAAATGCAAGCATTTTTCTCGTTCCCAGTCTCCGGCTGGTAATGCACACCTTAGCGCTCTGCCTCAAGAAAAGAAAAATTCGGCAGTACATCAGAGCCGCAACTTTACACTCTCGCGGGGACGCCTGAAGCGAGAGAAAATCCATCCTTACCGCGGCTTGATAAAAGGATTGATTTTTAATGTATTTATTTTTATCATACTGTAACTGATCAGCCATCATTTTGCCCTCACCCTGACCCTTTTCCAGGGGGAGAAGGATCGGGGATGAGGGCAGGAGATATCTGGCTGGCGCAAGCGAATCAACTCGACCGAGGTTGAATAATTCCATTTGCTTGCTTTCTCGTCTGAAGGTCGCATAATGCCTGAAGCTTCTGATGTTAGCAATTTATATGTATAATCCAGGATAGATTACGTCGCTAAGATTTTCAGCCTCAAAATCATGAAATGCCATAGAAATTCTACAAAATTGAATTGTATATTTTAGTCATGAAATTATTGATTGTTGAAGACAACCTCCGGTTGGCGCGCGACATGCAGCAATTTCTGAGGGACAACGAATTCGTGGTTGAAATTGCTGAAACGTTCCGTGAAGCGAGCGAGAAAATATCGATTTACCAATACGATTTGCTGATTGTCGATCTCGGGCTGCCTGACGGCAATGGTTTGGATCTGATCCGCGAAATGAGAGAACGCCATCTGGACACCAGCATTCTGATTCTGACCGCCAAAGACGGGATCGCGGATAAAGTGATGGGTTTGGATTTAGGCGCGGATGACTACATGACGAAACCCTTCCATAAAGCTGAATTGAATGCCCGAATCCGGTCCATCCTTCGACGGAATAAATTCAACCACAGCAACATTATCCGGATCAATGAGTTGAAGATCGATCTGCTGGCTTCGCAGGCGTTTGTGAAAGATACGCCGCTGAATCTAACAAAAAAAGAATACGATTTATTGCTATATTTCATCCAAAATCCAAACAGGATGTTGACGAAGGAGAGCATCGCCGAACATTTATGGGGCGATCATATTGATCAATCGGACAATTTCGATTTCATCTACAACCACATAAAGAATCTTCGGAAAAAGATTGTCAGCGCTGGCGGCGGGAAGGTTATCACGGCAATGTATGGCATGGGCTATAAATTTTCCAGGCATTCATAAAGGCTAATAGACATGAAAAGAAATCATACATACAAGCTTTTGTCCAAAACAACGTTTATCTATCTTATTTTCACGTTCATTGCCTTTTTCAGCAGCGCCCTGTTTCTTACGCACGAAGTCGATGAATTCATCCACAAGGACATGGAACGGCGATTTCCACGAACCGAACACCGAATTCAGCACCACATCAAGTCAGGAAAATCACTTGATTCAATGCCATATCATGCGCAGGCATTCCTCTTATCGCAAAAGCCGCCATTGAAGGCATATCCGATTTATTCGGATACCCTGATTTTCAATTCCGAAATGGATGAAAATCAGCACTTTCGAAAAAAAGTTTCTGTGTACGAATATAGCGGCAAATTTTACACGCTGGTTATGCTAAAATCGATGGATGATTTCATTAGGCTGCGGGATGATATTTTCGAAGTGCTGATCCCGGCTTTCATATTATTGGCTTTCGGTATCCTCGGATTCAATCTTTTCATATCGAGTTATTTATTCAGACCTTTCAACGCGATTCTCCGGCTGATGCAGACATTCAAAGTCGGGCAGCGAACAACTATTCGAAATGTCCGAACGTCAACTATTGAATTCAAGCAAATGCAGGATTTGTTTCATCAGATGATTGAACGGATCGAATTCGATTACCAGCACTTGAAGGAGTATACGGAAAATATGGCGCATGAGATCCAGACGCCTTTGACCATCATTCGGAACAAGGTGGAAAATTTAATTGACGATGAAAACATCATGAAGCGCCAGGCAGAGTCGGTGAAAATTATCTATGATGAGACCAATCATTTATCGAAATTAGGCAACTTGCTGAATCTGCTCACAAAAATCGAGAATGGCGAATTCAATAACGCCGCTCGCATACACACCCGCCCGGTGATCGAAAAGCAGGTAACGGCGATCAGCGAACTGGCACAGCTAAAAAAGCTCGTAATAGAAACTGACCTGTCCGACGATCACTTTCTGTTCATCGATTCATTTTTATTAGACATCGTTTTAAAGAATTTATTGCGTAATGCGTTGAGCCATGGCACTCCGGATGGACCAATCCGCATTAAAACCACACCAGACCATCTTTCCGTGATCAATTTTGGCCCGCCCCTGGACGCACCCGAAAGCAAACTTTTTGAACGCTTTTATCGCAATCACCAGAAAAAGACATCAATGGGATTGGGGCTGGCGCTTGTAAAAAAAATCTGTGAGCTGAACGGATTGACGATTGAATATCATTATCAGGATCAGCAGCACATTTTCAGCATATTGAGCTAAGCCTGGCACACAAATAATTTGAGCAACAAATTTTTTGGGTGTTAGATCCCCCCCATTCACCAGTTTAATCCCCGCTTCTTAATTCCCGACTGCTACAAAATTTCTACAGATTTATTCCTTAAATTTGAGTGTTAAATTAGCGCTGAATTCTGTTTTATCCGATGATGTATCTAAGGAGTACACGAATGCTTAAAAAGCTTATATGTATGGTTATTTCTTTAATGCTGGCAACGAATCTGGTATATTCACAGGATAGCCGGCACCTGCCCCGAACGACGATGCGCGGAAATCTGCACAGTCTAATTACCGGAAGTGTTTATGACACCAATCAAAATGTTCCGATTGAATACGCGAATGTTATCCTTTTCAATCAAGGCGATAGCCTGCAATCCACAGGCACAATCACCAATCGTGCGGGAATTTTTCGTTTGGAGGGCATACGACCCGGGCAATATTATATCGAAATTCATTTTATGGGCTATAAAATGCGACGGATTGATGATATCAGTGTTGCTTCTCCCGAGACGAAAGTAGATTTGGGTGTGATAGCGCTTGACCAAAGTGTGCTAAACATGGAAAGCGTGACGGTCGAAGCTGAGAAGGCGGCTATTACGTATGAAATTGATAAAAAAGTCATTAACGTCGATCAGATGCAAACAGCAGTTTCAGGAACCGCTGTGGATGTTCTGGAAAATGTACCCTCGGTGACGGTCGATATTGAAGGCAATGTCAGCTTGCGAGGGAGCAGCAATTTCATGGTGCTTATCGACGGACGTCCAACCGTTCTGGAGGGCAACGATGCGCTGCAACAAACGCCAGCCAGCACTATTGAAAATATCGAAATCATCACCAATCCGTCGGCGAAATACGATCCGGACGGAACTTCCGGGATCATTAACATTATCCTGAAGAAAGGCAAAAAATCCGGACGCAGCGGGCTGCTGAACCTGAATGGCGGCGCGGAAGATAAATACGGCGGTAACTTTTTGCTCGAAGATAAAAGCGAGACGTATAGCCTCATTTTTGGATTAGATTACAGCAGATGGTTTTCGCTGGGGTACGACATCGAAAAAAATCATACAACGCAACAGGATATAACCTCCTTCATCTATTCTAAGGGTGATTCACGCAGAGGCAGAATATCTTCGGGATTGCGAGGTGCGTTTGAATATAATTTTAATCCGGCAAATTTAGTAAGTATTGATCTGAGATACGGCACACGATCATCTCAGGGCAGCTCCGAACAAAATTTTGATGAGTGGTCGGATGCGGCAACCGAGCATCATTATTATATCAGCACCAATGATCGAGAACGAGCAGGCGATCACTATTCGCTGAATATGTCGTACCTTCACAAATTCGCCCAAAAAGGACATGAAATTTTAAGCCAAATCCATTACAGCAAAGGAAATGGGGATGAAAATACAACCAACGAGTTGCTGAATAGCGATGCCTCGAAAGTCAGTGGTCGCATATCAACGGAGAAAGGACCATCAGCCGATTTTCGGACAAAGGTCGACTACTCGCTTCCGCTGGGAAAGGACTATAGATTTGAAGCGGGCTACCAGAGTGAGATCGATCGCTCGGAAGATCGAACCGGATTATCAGATTTCGATCCTGTTGAAAACCGGTATCAATTTTTGCCTCAATATACCCATACAACCCTATACGATCGGGACACGCATTCCTTATACGCCATTTATTCCGGCAAACGAAACGATTTCGGATTGCAAGGCGGGCTTCGCGGTGAATATACATATCGTGTCGTGGAACTGGTTGATGCCGCGCAGCGATTCACCATCGATCGCTGGGATTATTTTCCAACGGTCCATTTATCTTATGAATTTACCGACGGGAAACAAATGATGGCGAGTTACACACGGCGCATCGACCGTCCGCGAGGCTACTATCTCGAGCCATTCGAAACCTGGATGGATGCCTACAATGTGCGGATGGGGAATCCGGCGATCAAACCAGAATATATTGATTCGTATGAACTTGGTTATCAAACCTATTTTGGAAAAAACTTGTTCTCAACTGAACTTTACTATCGCGTCAATCATGATAAAATTGAACGCGTTCGATCGGTTTACGATACCAACATCACCCTGCATTCGGTCGCAAATGTTGGTACGGATTATGCATTTGGCAGCGAACTCCTTTTAAATCTCGATTTGACTAAGCGCTGGAATATCAATTTGATGGGCAATGTCTACCATTACCGCATCGAAGGAACGCTTTACGGAGAACGTTTTTCCAGGGATAGCTTTAATTGGAGCACACGCTTCAATAACGCTATCCATCTGGGGCACTCAACCCAATTTCAAATTAATACCAGATATAACAGTCCGACCGTCTCCTCACAGGGGCGCCGCGAAGGATTTTTCACCACTGATCTCGCTGTAAAACAGGAGTTTTTTGATGAGTCGTTAGCGCTGACGCTTCAAATAAGAGATGTCTTCAAACAGGGAAAACATGAATATGTCTCGGAAGGACCCGATTTCTATTCGTATAACCATTTCACTCATGAGTCGCCGGTAATCATGCTGAACCTGAAATACAATATCAACAATTACAAAGCCGAACGCAAGAGCAATATGCGGGACGGTGCGGGATCAGAAGATGAGTTCTGATTTCATGCCCGGGCTGCGATAAGTCTTCAAAGAAATGTAGTTGGTTCATTCCCTGAATTTACCAGCCCGAAATTTCCGCCAAATCTATAACCCGGTGATCCAGTCATCAGATAGTATCCATCAGCAGTCGGGATGGCGCACCAATCCAAATCGCTGAATGGAATATCATTGGCTTTTTCCCAAATCAGCCCGCCATCACCATCTATTGGAAAAGCCCACACATCACCACCTGTCATCCACCAGGCGAATGCACGACCAGGGAGCAAAATTCTCTCAGCATTAAAAGTTTGAAAATATATCCAGATTTTTGATGATGTTGAGTAAAAAAAAGCAGCGCCATTTCATTCCGAACGCGGGTATTATGTTTCAATTTTGCAGCGAATTTGAAAAATAATACTTGATATTTAAAAAAAATATTCATATTCTACACTCTGCCAAGCCAAAAAAGGCTTTTATTTTTGCAATAAAAGCAACACGGTTAACATGGTTAAAACACCTAACACGACAACGATGGATCATATTACTGAATTTCTCACTGCCAATGACATTCATCGATACTTGATTTCTCTGGGAAGCGCCTGGATTGATCTCGAAAATACTGTTGATACATTCAAAGCGGGTGATCCTGCTACCGTAGTGACCGGCATCGCAGTTGGTTGGATGAGTTATTTCCGGGCGCTGGAGGAAACTGTAGAGTCAGGCTGCAATGTTTTCATCACCCACGAACCAACATTTTACGATCACCATGACAATGATCCATCCGTCTTCGATTTCGACATCGCTCATCGCAAAAAGGATTTCATACGCCGAAATAATTTGGTCATCATTCGCTGTCATGACGTCTGGGACAGGATGCCTGAAATCGGAATCACCGATTCATGGGCGCAGTTTTTAGGCTTATCGAAAAAAAATGAAACACAGCGAGTACTGCCAGGTTCATGCGATCCCCGAGATTGCCGCAGAAGAACTTGCAAAGCGCATATTCCGTCATTTTATAATTGTTCCTGATATGAATGCGGATCGAATCTGATGCTTTGCCTTAACAGTCCTAATCGCCGTACCGGCTTGAAATAGGCAAAGCAGATACTATTTTATAACTTCCAACGCCATGATGACTGTGCCAAGACGTTTAATCCTGAATGCTGGTTATGCAATTAATATAGCATTTTACATAAAATTCAATTCTGAGCCTTATATCTTAAAATACAGGAGTTACGATTGAAATTTGAGCCGGTAAGCCAGGACCTGAAGGTTGCGTATTTAGGCGGCGGGAGCCGGGGATGGGCTAACATTTTCATGCGCGACCTGGCGCTCCATCCGCTGCTATCAGGCGAGGTTCGGTTGTATGATATCGATTTCGAATCGGCGAAAATCAATGAACGATTCGGAAATTGGATTGGCACCCTCAAAAATGCTGCATCTGTCTGGCGATATAAAGCAGTTGAAACCATTGCTGAAGCACTCAAAGGCGCTGATATCGTCATTGCCTCGGTTCAACCGGGTTCTCTGGAAGCTATGCGCGCCGACCTGGAAATTCCCCAAAAGTACGGCATCTTCCAATCGGTTGGAGATACGGTTGGTCCCGCCGGGATCATGCGCGGATTTCGCTCGGTGAATATCTACAAATATTTTGCCCAGCAAGTTGCGGAGAATTGCCCAGATGCCTGGGTCATCAACTATACCAATCCAATGACGGTTTGTACACGGACGCTGACGAAGGTCGTCCCGCAATTAAAAGTTTTCGGTTGCTGCCATGAGGTATTTGGTACCCAGGCATTTCTGGCACGATTGGTGGCTGATGAATTCGAAGTGCCACCTCCTGAGCGACATGAAATCAAAGTGAATGTTCTTGGGATTAATCACTTTACGTGGATTGATCGAGCAACCTGGCAGGGGTGCGACCTGCTGGCTCTTGTTCGAAATAAAATCGAAAATGACGGATGCATGCGACCGTATTCAAAATCCGAGGTATTGAACTGGAATGATTATTTCCACCATGACTATCAAGTTACCTACTCGCTTTTCCAGAAATTCGGCATTCTGCCCGCTGCCGGCGACCGTCATCTCGCAGAATTTGTTCCGGGTTATTTAAGCACGGAGGATGAATGCTATCGTTGGGGATTCTCTTTGACGCCCATTCAATATCGATATGACCGGTGGAACAGCCGATCTCAAAAAAGGCTGGATTATCTCGCCGGGAAAGAAAAATTCAACCTGGTACATTCGTGCGAGGAAGGTGACAGGCAGATTCAAGCCATCGTCGGTCTGGGGGATTTTTTCACCAACTGCAATATGGAAAACAAGGGACAGATTTCGAATTTACCATTGAATTCAGTTGTGGAGACTAATGCCTATTTCAGTCATGACTGTGTGAGACCGGTTGCTGCCGGCGAATTGCCTCCGGGCGTGCGGATAATGGTACTTCGACACGTTCAAAACCAGGAACTGACAATCGAAGCTGCCTTGCAAAAGGATATCGATCTTGGCTTCCAGGCGTTTTGGAACGATCCGCTATTTCATATCCCAATCGACAAAGCCTGGAAAATGTACAAAGAAATGCTGCACGCCACTGCGGAATGGCTGCCCGGTTGGAGGATCGATTCTCGTTCAAATCTTAAATAACCAACGCTATTTCTGGCAAAATACAGCTTGATGAACGTCGCTTATGATTGAAATGCTTAAAATACAAGGATACGTGAATGCACATTTTCAAAGCAACGTGTTGGTTCGTTCTGGGATTGCTGCTATTCATGCTGTCGTGCGCCCCTGGCGACAGTCCGGGCGATCGCCAGGTCATTCGATTCATGTTTTGGGGCGGATTCAAGGACATGAGCATCTGGCGCGAGATGAAACGCCTCTACGAAGCAAAATATCCGGATCGATTTATTAAATTGGAACTGGTCGCCGGACGCTACGAGGACAAATTGAGCCTCTCATTCATTGGCGGCAAAGCGGCTGATGTAATAATGCTCGACGATGACCACTTCAAAATGAATGCATTTTCAGGCAATCTGCTGGAGTTGACTTCGTATATTAACCGAGATCGCGAGCAACTCGAACTCAATGATTTCTTCAAAAATTCACTGGAGGCGTTTCAACTCGGCGGCAAGCAGTATGGGATGCCCTGGGATTGCTTTTCAGTCATTTTATTCTATAACAAAGACCTTTTTGATAAATATAACCTGAAATACCCTTCGGAAAATTATACCTGGGATGATCTGCTCCATGCTGCCCAAACCATGACCCGTGATCTCGACGGTGACGGATACAGGGATCAATTCGGTTTCAATTTCGGGCTGAGCCGGCTGAATCTGACACCGATTATGTGGACTTTCGGCGGCGGGCTATTGACGAAGGACTGGGAATATTCCGCACTCGGTACGCCTGAATCGCGGCAGGCGATTGACTTTATCCGGGATATGCTTTATAAATATGAAATTTGCCCCCGATCTGAAGACATGGCGGATATGAATGATTACATCATGCTCTTGACCGGGCGCGTGGGAATAATCATGTCGGGAGCGTACACGATTGATCACATTCGATCCATTGGGCAGGGCATGGCATGGGATATCGCCCCGCTGCCAACCGGACCTGCTGGTACGTTCAGCCGCGCTGCTTTCGACGGACTCGGAATAAATGCGCAGTCAACTGTGAAACAGGAAGCCTGGGATTTCATCAAAATTGTACTCAGCAGCCAGGGACAGGAATTTCTGGGACGCAGGGCTAAATCTGTGCCGATTAAAATTTCTGATGCGATGACATATTATGTACGCAGCGATACACCGCAAAATGAGGAAATCGTCATTCAGGGCCTCCAGAATTGCGGGCGCACCATGCCCCAGATTGTTGCCCAGGGAAACCTGGCGCTGTTGGTAGGACAACATTTCCAGGAAATAATGATGCCCGATGCGGACGTTTCAAAGGAAATCAAACTGGCGGATGAAGCTATCAATAAACTGCTAAAGGAAGTAAGGGAAAAATATCCAACATGGAAATGAAACGACAAAAAAAGCGAACGCTCAATCGAGTAGAAAACTTCTACGGCTATTTATTCGTTTCACCCTGGATCGTCGGATTTCTGTTCTTGACGCTGGGACCCATGCTTTTTTCACTGGCGCTTTCTTTTAGCGATTGGAACGCTCACGAATCGCTAAATGCACATGCGTTTGTTGGATTTGATAATTATAAAGAATTGCTTTCGAAAGATCCCCTCTTCTGGAAAGCGCTTTTCAATACGAGCTATTACGTGATATTTTCCGTTCCCATCGGCATTATTTTCGCCCTGCTCTTGGCGCTATTGCTCAACCAGAAAATTAAAGGCATCTATGTTTTTCGAACTATTTTTTATATTCCTTCTCTCGTGGCTGGTGTAGCCACGGCTATTCTCTGGCGCTGGATGTTTAATCCCGATTTCGGGGTGATTAACTCGGTCCTGAAAATGGGCGGGATCAAAGGACCAGCCTGGTTACAGGATCCTGTGTGGGCAAAACCCGCGCTCATTATAATGAGCCTGTGGGGAGTTGGCGGAACGATGCTCGTTTTCCTGGCAGGGCTACAAAATATTCCAGGTCATCTATATGAAGTCGCCAAAATCGATGGTGCTTCGCGCTGGCGCCAATTCTGGCATGTCACCATTCCCATGCTCACCCCGACCATCTTCTTCACCCTGATCATGGGAATCATCGGTTGTTTCCAAATTTTCACATCTGTTTACATCATGTCTCCCGATAGTGCGGGCGGCACCAAAAATAGCCTGCTGTTTTACGTTCTATACCTGTATCGCAAAGGATTTGTCGAATTTGAAATGGGATATGCCAGCGCGCTGGCGTGGATATTATTCATTATCATCCTTACGTTAACCCTTTTCGTTTTTAGATCGTCAGCACTTTGGGTTTATTACGAGGGAGAGAAAAAATAATGCAATCGGCTATTCTGTCCAAAACTCAAAGCCTGTCTTTTGAACGCAAAGCGGGCAAATTCATTGGCGTCAGCATCTTAACGGTACTCAGCGCAATCTTCATCATTCCGTTCATCTGGTCGCTGTCGGCGTCGTTCAAGGATTTGCTTCAAATCTATGCAATTCCACACAAGTGGATCCCCAATCCGATCTATTTTGAAAATTATGCCAATATTTTCGAGTTGCTGCCCCTTGCCCGGTTCTTTTTGAATACAGTGATTATAACATCACTCTCGCTCATCGGCAACATTTTTTCATGCTCATTGGTTGCATATAGCTTTGCACGCCTCAGGTGGCGCGGCAAACATGTTCTGTTTATTATCCTGCTAAGCACAACCATGTTGCCGTCGCATGTTACGCTAATTCCACAATTTTTGATTTTTCAAAAACTTGGATGGCATGATACCTACTTGCCGCTCATTGTCCCGCATTGGTTGGCAGTCAGCGTCTTCAATGTGTTTTTGCTGCGCCAGTTTTTTCTTACCATCCCTCTCGAATTGGAGGATGCTGCCAAAATAGATGGCTGTTCTTTTCTCAGAATCTTTTTCCAGATTATGATTCCCCTGGCAAAGCCCGCAATGGCGACTATCACCATCCTGTCGTTCATCGGTCATTGGAATATGCTTTTATTACCATTGATTTATTTGCAGTCCTATGAAAAATTTCCGATTGCGGTGGGCATCAACATGTTTAAAGATATGTATAGCGCACTACCGCATTATGTAATGGCTGCCTCGATGTTATCGCTGATACCGATCTTGATCTTATTTTTTCTGGCACAGAAACAGTTTGTCAAAGGCATTATGCTCTCAGGAATTAAAGGCTGATGCGGTGAATGGCTCTAATAACGCGGCAGGTTTTCGGAGAAGAATCGATGATAATCGATCTCGACAAGGTTCCCTTCAGCAAATTCGGTTCGTATCTCATGCTTTCCACTGCACGACAGCGAGTAGATGATCCGAACCTCTACATTCGATCGGCACATTCAGGCAAAGGGATTGCGCATATTTTCAAAATCACTTTAGCCAGACACGGTGAAAATATCCCTTATAAAATCACCGCAACGCCATGGCAGGTGAGACTTGAAAGTCAAAACGGCGCAGTCGAGTTCTGTTTCAAAAATGTGAATACGATTGCGTTTACGGGCACGAATGTCGACATCTGTTTTGAATTGTTCGAAGTCGGCAGCTTCGGAAACGCAATACAGCGTTCACCCCAACATTGCCAGGTGCTCGCCTGGAATAATCGCCTGGTATTTCTATTTTCGGCAATCGAAGGCGAATTGCAGATCGACGCGCCGTGGATATCTGAAAAATGTCGCTGGGTTAAACTCATCTTCTCCGGGGAAAAAATTGGCGGGCTTATCGAAGCCGGGCGCCGGGAAATAGTGCCGCGGATGATGCAGGCGGATTTCCCGGCTATTAAACGAGATGCGCAAAAAGAGTTCGAAGCATGGCTGGCGAAAATGCCCCCTGTACCCGATACCTATTTAAATTCGGCTAAATTAGCGTGGTATATTTTATGGGAAAGCGTAGTTGAGCCCGACGGTTTTTTCAAGCGCCCGGCAATGCTTTCTTCAAAAAACTGGATGCCCAGCGTCTGGGCGTGGGACCATTGCTTCAATGTACTCGCCCTGGCAAGATCGGCACCGGAACTCGCCTGGGATCAATTCATGCTCATGTTTGATGCTCAGTTGCCCAATGGCGCGCTGCCGGATGCGATTAATAATACATCTCTAACCACGGTTTTTACCAAACCACCTATTCATGGCTGGACACTTCGGGTATTAATGGAGCGCAGCAAATGTGTCGACGGGCAAAAACTGCGTGAAATTTATGCTCCGCTAAAACGTTGGACTGACTGGTGGTTCGAAGAAAGGGATGATGACGCCGACGGCATCCCGCAATATAATCACGGAAACGACAGCGGTTGGGATAATGCGACTGTTTTTGATGAAGGCGCGCCCATCGAATCACCTGACCTGTCTGCCTACCTGATCGTCCAGATGGACGTACTCGCGACGATTGCAGCAGAACTTGGCTTTGGGGCGGCTGCAAAAAACTGGCAAAGCCGCGCGGATCAACTGCTGAGAAAGATGCTTGATCATTTCTGGCAGAAAGATGGCTTCGTGAGTAAACACAACCGAACGCATCGCGTTGTGAATGCGCCATTGAGCCTTTTGAATTTCATGCCACTCGTGCTGGGAACTCGGCTTGAACGAAACTATCGAGATCATTTGGTGAAAAAGCTTTTTGCGTCGGGCTTTGTCACAGACTTCGGACTTGCAACTGAATCTACAGAAAGCAAGCCCTTCAATCCGAAAGGCTATTGGCGCGGTCCGATATGGCCCTCTCCGCTGCTGATACTGGTCGATAGCTTGCTCCGAATCGGCAACAAAGCTGAAGCCACAGAGATTGCTCATAAATTTTGTAATATGGTGAATGGGCAGCCAGGAATATACGAAAATTACGATCCGGTTACCGGGGAAGGATTGTGCGATCCGGCTTACACCTGGACAGCATCCGTTTTTTTAGTGCTGCTTGAAGATTTTTTTTGAAATGTAAAAATCACTTCTTAATGTCAATTTATTAAGAATTTAAATCTATTTCATCAATTTCAAAATTTAAAAAAAATTAAAATTTAAAAAAAAGCACTTGACTTTTTGAAAAAAATATATAACATTGGTTTTGCATGATTGCAAAAGTTTGAATAGAAATTCAAAGAATTAGTGTTCATATTTTTTTGACAGGAATGCAACACGGTTAATAGAGTTAGCAAAGTGAAACGACTGACAAACAGCTTTAAAAAGATAATCAGGCTGAGAATATAAACCTCTTAAATGATATCAGAGCTTTTAAGGATTCGAGTTCAATCGAGCCAGATATACTCATTGCGGATTAAAATGTAACACCTCGGTCATTCAGGAGGAATCTGTTATATTTCGGAATAGGATGTTAATTTTTTACATGTTACGTAACCGAAAAAAGATTCTTCCAGAATGACAAGCTCACGATATAAAGTTACAAAACAACCCAAAATAAGTATATAATAAAGTTGTTTTGTGGGTGCTCGGAGATCGAAGATGTGTAACGCATTTTTTTTATTCTGCTAGTAACACGGTTAATACAGTTATCAGAGTGGTTACGATCTCTCTGTTGTATATGCAAACACGATTACAGCACTCCATCCTGAGTGTTTAACAATAAACACGATATGTTACATTAGCCAAAACTAACCATAGCAAGGTATTTGAAAATGGCACTTGATTATAAGAATCCGATTCCCCTTTATCTTCAAATTATTGAAGATATTCAAGAAAATATTTTAAAAGGAGTTTATAAACCAAACACGCCATTGCCTTCATTAACCGAATTGTGCAAAATGTATGATGCCGGACGCAGCACGATCCACCGCGCATTGCAAACACTCATTTCATCGGGCAAAATCTACAGCCGTGTTGGCAAAGGATTGTATGTCAATGATTCCCATCCTCTTACGCCATTTCCAAAATTGAAAAACATCATCGTTGTGACCAATAGTCTGACGAATGTGACCAATACCTATATTTCCGGCTTCGAGCAGGCAGCAAAAGAGTACGAGTGTTATTTGCACATTTTATTGGCGCAAGAAGAGCGCGGCAACCATGACGTCATGCTGAAAAATATTTTAAGTCTGGATTCCAAAACTATTGTCTTTTTGAATGGTATCCGAACCAGCGAAGATCAGGCTTTGGTTGATATGATGTTTGAGGCAGGATTGACCCTTGTGTCACCGTATTATACCCAGGACAAACGCATCATATTTATTGGCGTGAATCCTGAAACCATTGGTAAAATGGCAACCAATCACCTGATTAAACTGGGCTATCAACGAATCGGCTATGTAGGACCTATGTCCGAAGAATCCCAGCCGTCCCATAAATTGAAATTACGGGGATACAAAAGCGCGCTATCCGAAAATAATCTCAATTTCAATCCTAATTTGGTCATCAATTTATCGAATCTTCAGATTACGGGAAATAAAAAAGATATTCCGATTTACCAGGAGAAATTAAATGCATATATCAACCAGGCTATCAAGAACGAGCAAATCAATCTAGAAAATCGACCGGATGCTATTTTTGCTTACAATGATTTTATCGCATTCGCGCTGATTGAAGTACTAAGAAAACACAACTACTATGTTCCGAAAGATATTGCTATTGTTGGTGATGGTGACTATGAATCGATGAGTCACTTAACTTCCGGATTTCTTACCTCTGTCCACAGACCTGTTTTATCCATCGCACGAGAAAGTATCAGATACATACTTGGCAAAAAAACAATCTCCAAAAAATCAGGACCGAAAAATATTTACCTCACACCGCAGGTTGTTATCAGGGAATCCTGCGGCAGCCTGAGCTTCGACACTGAAAATATATAAGGTGATGTATTAGAAAATTTTTAATGATACAAAACCAGTCTCAATTAGGATCGCTTTGCAGTTATTGTGTAAGATTTTCTTTAATTTCAATCATTGAAGAAAAAGCCCAGAAAATTGACTAAATTGGAGGCATTCGACATGATAATCGAACGGAAGCCGTTCTGCTGGAAGTTTATTCTCTATTCATGGATTCTGCTGCTCCTATCTACGAATCTGCTTCTGGCGGGTGCAACAGGAAAAATATCAGGCAGAATAACCGATGCCAGGACAGGGGAAGCGTTATCCGTTGCAGAAGTTTTGCTCACCCATATCTATGTAGGCAATCAAGCGGTTGAAATGTCCCCACCAAAGGGTGCTGCTGCTGATATGGATGGTCGGTTTGTGCTACTGAATGTGAATCCGGGAAAATATAACGTTCAAGTCAGGATGATGGGGTATACCTCGAAAATCATTCCTGGTGTCAGAGTATCCATCAACCGGACCACGCCGCTGAACGTGTCGCTAGATCCAACCGTCATCGAAGGGGAAGCGGTAACCGTAACCGCGCCGAGAGATTTGATAAAGCGCGATATGACCTCATCGATCAAAACAGTATCCGCCGATGATATGGAAAAATTCAATCTGGAAAGCGTGGGCGCGGTGGTTCAATTGCAGCCCGGAGTGGTTGAAGGGCATTTCAGAGGCGGGCGTGCCGATGAAGTGATCTACCTGATCGACGGCATTCAGTCGGGGCTCTCCCTCCACGCGGATGCGGTTCAGGAAATCGAAGTGATCAGCGGAACCTTCAATGCTGAATATGGCAAAGCGATGAGCGGCATCGTCAACGTGGCTCCTAAAGAAGGCAGTGCAACGTATACCGGCAGCCTGAAACTCTTCACATCAAATTGGCTCACCAACTATGACTACATCGGTCTGGATAAATCAGACATATTTCATGGAACGGAGGCGCGCTTTCACCTTGCCGGTCCCATTCCATTTACTCGCAACAACATCAAGTTCTATATGCATGGAACGACATCCGATAGCAAGGGGCTTTATTACGGAATTCGCAGGTACAACATGTGGGATATGAGCCTGATATCCACCAGCATTCCAAGGGAAGACTGGATCGATATCCATACCGGCGATATGGCAAAAATCCCAATGAGTCAAAGCCAGTCATATCAGTTGATGACGAACCTGGTATGGCGTGCGCCTTTAAATCTCAAGCTGAGTTTGCTTCACCAGTATCAGTATTCCGAGGGACAGGCAGGCTACAATCACAGCTATAAATATACACCGGATCGAACAAATCAGAACTGGTCTGAGAACCAGAGCATTGCATTTGCCATAACCCATACACTGGGCGAAAGAGCATTCCACGAATTCAGAGCGCTGTATGCCGACTATTGGAGCCAGAGCTCGCGATACAAAGATCCGTATGACAATCGATATGTTCATGACAAATACAGCACGTCCATGGGGGGATTTGCTACAGGTGGGAATGATAAAGGTTTTTCGTACAACGATAACAAACGCCTTGAGTTGAAGTACGATTTGACTTGGCAGCTCACCAGCCATCATGAAATAAAACTCGGTACAGATTTCGTTAAACTGGATTTTGCGCCCTATAGCTTTACCCTGCAAAATAAGTGGAAAAATACTGAATATGAAGCCACCCGTTATGAACCGGTTATCTGGGCGGATACAACCATTTATTCAAATCGTTATGAAAAAACACCTTATGAATTTTCCGCATATCTTCAGGATAAATCGGAATACAATAAGCTGGTAATTAATTATGGATTGCGCTACGATTGGTTCGATCCGAAAACGATTTATCCCACTGATATCCGCAATCCGGCAAACCGTATCGTTGGCTCGCGCAAAACCGAATACGCCGATGCCGAGCCGCAATATCAATTGAGTCCGCGTCTCGGATTATCGTACCAGGTGGCAGACGTCGCCGCGCTGCATTTCAGCTATGGGCATTTCTTTCAAATTCCCGGATACGGCTCAATGTATCAGAATCCGGATTACAAAATTGCCTCGGTCAATTATGGATCCACAATTGGCAATCCCAATATAAAAGCCGAAAAAACCGTGAAATACGAACTTGGATTGCAATTGGAGGTTCTCGAAGGAATGGTGCTGAATACGACTGTATTCTACCATGATATCTATAACCTGGAAACCATCCGCCCGATTGAAACCTATGACGCCATTATTTTCGGCTACTACGTCAATAAAGACTATGCCATGTCAAAAGGTTTAACCCTCGGTCTGGATTATATTACACAAATGCTCAGTTTCAATCTCGCGTATACACTGCAATATGCCGAAGGCAATGCCAGCGAACCAGGCAGCAATTTTTACAAAGCCGCGGATAACATCGATCCGATTTCCAAATTTGTGCCGCTCGATTGGGATCAGCGGCACACATTTAATATGGCAGTGGGCTACAATACACCCAAATTCGGTGCATCGTTTATTTCCAGGCTTGGCTCTGGTACGCGATATACGCTGGAACCTTATGATAAAAGCCGTCTGGCGCTCATTAATATCCCCGAAAATAGCATGACCAAGCCCAGGACAATTTATGCGGATTTAACAGCATATTACAACCTGACTTTTCTCAAAATGGGCAACATCACGCCGCAACTCGGATTCTATATCTACAACATTTTCGATCACCGGAATGAGATAGTGGTGTATAACGATAGCGGACGTTCCGGTTCGACCCTAACGATTGAGGATGCTCGGGATGACTATATCAGCACCTTCACAACCATAGAAGATCTGTATTATCGACCCAATTATTATAGTGCACCAAGATCATGGAAACTGGAATTAGGTATTTCTTTCTAAATAACTCAAGTGCGTTTGTCACATTCAGCGAGGTGAGGAATGATAATTCAAATAAAATCTAACTATATATCTATTTTCATACTGGCTTTTTTGCTCGTTCTCGGCAGCGGTTCCCTGTTGGCGCAAGGCGTACCCTTGATTGGCGAGCAAAAAATACCGGATGATCCACCCGCAGAGACAACCGCCCGACGCTGGTGGTATATGGACGGGAATCGCGTCTGGATGAAATTTTTCAACGACGGCATGCTCGGTGACCATCCAGATCCGTTGGCATCGATTTGGCCTAAAGGCTCGGGTTTGGATATGAATGACGGTCTGGCGGTTATGGTAAGTGCCAGGATAGCGGTCGACCGCGATGGGATTCCGCTGCTGGACGCCGTCAGCTTCAATCCTGCCCAGGGCGATACCTTTTTGTATTTTTGCCAGACGTATTACAGGGAAGATATGGACATCGATCCCACCGGACAATTCAATTGGGGTTTTTACCCGGTCCGCGGTTATCTGAATCTGGATCAGGAAAAACCGGCGATCAGCAACGATTCGAATTCATGGCCTCTCGGCGGTTGGCCCGATGCCCCTGATTTCACGGATCCCGATGGTAATACCGAGTGGAATGGCTACTTCGGTCGGGGCAAAACCAACGCGGATGTTGAATCATATTTTGTCACCAACGATGCCTGGGATTTGGAATATCAGCAACCGGAGATGAAAATCCACTTTTATCCCCGGCCCGGTGATTTGATCGCCGACGGGCGCTATCACTGGGGCGGCATCGGCGCACGTATCGGCGCGCGCTTGTTTCAATGGTCCCATCCGTTGGCTCAGGATTGTATCTTCATTCATTATGATGTCGCCAATATTTCAGATTATAATCATGATAATATTGTGCTCGCCTTTTATATCGATAGCGGAATTGGCGACGATCCGCAGGATGATTACAGTTACATGGATAAAACCCTGGATATGTCCTGGATTTTTGATAGCGATGGCTTAGGTGAAGGAAACGTGCCGGTGGGTATCATGGCATTTGCGTTTCTGGAAAGCCCGGGTATTCCTTATGATAATGAAGATAATGACGACGATGGCATTATCGATGAAGATCGGGGACCTAATCCGGGCGTTTGGACCGAAAATCCGCTCGAAGGACCCAATGGGACTCTGATTGATCAGGCAAAATTCGAATTCTATTATTCACCGAGAAAAGTCGGACCCCACTGGACTGGTGACGAAAACCAGAACTGGCGCGCCTGGCAGGATCTGGATGGCGATGGCATCTTCAATCCATCCAAAGATGAGATCGGTGATGATGTGGGAGCTGATGGTGTAGGTCCGCAGGATCCCAACTACTATGGCGCGGATGAAGATGGTACCGAAGCCAACGGAATCCCGGATGACGGCGAACCCGAATTCGGACGCACCGATAAAGACGAATCCGATCAAATCGGTCTAACGTCATTCCAGGCGTGGAGCCGTCAAACAGGAAATGCACCGTGGTACAGAATGTTTTGCAACGATAGCACGTTTTATGAATTAACCGCAAATTATGAATTCAATCCGAATTTTACTGAAGTCGGGAACGTCCTGAATGTATTTGCATCAGGACCCATTCCTCTGAAAAACTGGACCAAAGAGCGTTTCTCCCTGGCTGAGTTGCATTCCTGGGATAGACCGATTGATGATCAGGTTAACTGGTCTGCCCCGGCATTATTTCAATTGAAAAAAACCGTTCAAAGAATTTATAATGCCAATTATCGCTTCGCAAAGCCGCCCGACAGACCGGTGCTCAAGGCGATCCCCGGCGATGGCATGGTGACGTTATCCTGGGGCAATATCGCTGAAAAATCTAAAGAACCCTTCTATAACTATATCGAAGATTTTGAAGGCTATAAAATCATCAAATCCACCGAACCTTATTTTGAAGATGCGCGAGTTATCACCGATGGCTATGGCAGTCAGATCTTTTTAAAACCGATCGCGCAATATGATAAAATTGACGATATTAAGGGCTTTGCCGACTGGGCGGTCTATAATGGCGTATCGTTTTATCTGGGTGAGGATACCGGCTTAAGGCACTCCTACGTCGATCGCAACGTAACGAACGGGCGAACATATTATTATGCAGTAGTGGCTTATGACTTTGGATGGGAGAAAGACGGCTTGTCCCCCAGTGAAAATACCGCTACTATAACCCTGAACCAGGCTGATAGTGTCGTATTCATCGACCGCAACTGTGCCATGGTGACACCGCGCGCGTATGCTGCCGGCTATATCAGAAGCGAAAAACATGAAGAAGGTTGGCTCTCAAAACAAGGGACAGGACTTGTACAACTGGATTTGATCGAACCCGACCAATTCAAGGGCGGACACGAATACCTGCTGAAATTTGATGTACAAACAACCGCTTATGATCCCGAAAAAGCAAGAACCCTTTATCGCTTGTCGGACGATAAAGTATATTCCTATTACAATTCAGGCTATTTCGTAATAGATGTCACCGATTCGTCGCTGTTGGATACAGTGCTCTTCGAACCGCTGGCAGACGATGAAGCCAAGTTCGAATCCCCAATGTTCGACGGCATGCGACTACGGGTACAAAACGATATTGAACCCAAATACCAGGGAAAAGCCTGGGAAGATTCTGATGATAATAAGGTGCTCGTAAGCGTGCAAACCAATAATATCAGCGATGCGCCATGGGACTTCAGTCTGCATTTCGTAGAAGACTCGGTCTATACGACGCCGCTGGTTAATACCGGACCGGGCGGATATTTCCTGCCTAATATGAAGATAAATGTATTTGCTTTAAATCATAACTTCTTCCATAAAATATTTAACGGGACCGACTCAGTGATGGTCCCGGATACGGCTGCTGTGATTGTCGTAGACGCTGACACTAACGGTCATTACGAGTTGAAGCCTGAAACTCCGAGTTCTGATTATTTCATCATCGGCGAATACACCACAAGATACAGAAAGGCATGGGGAAGCAGATCGGATAAAGACCTGGTTAGCTACGCCTACACCGTAAAATTTCCGGGACGCCTGCCCCGGGTTGGATCCGTGCTGAACATCTATACCCGGCGCCCGTTCACGCCGACAGACGCTTACAAATTCTCCCTGACCGAAGGCGCGCAATTCGATATGGCGACAGCAAAATTCGGATTGAATAATATAAAAGTGGTACCCAATCCTTATATTGCCACAAACCTGATGGAGCCCAAAGTCAGGCAGGGCTTGAATCAGCGAAGGCGCTTGATGTTCACTCATCTACCTGCCAAATGCAAGATCAGCATTTACACAGTCAGTGGTTATCTGGTTGATGAAATCGACGTCGATAACGTGGTCGATGACGGGCATGCTATGTGGGATATGCTGACCAGAGAGGGGCTGGAACTCTCTTATGGGCTTTATATTTATCGCGTTGATGCACCGGGCATTGGTGAGATAATGGGAAAATTTGCTGTCGTAAAATAAAATCTATAGCCTCCCGCAGTTCTGCTTCTGATGTGAAGACGGTGCAGTTGGTTGGTTTCAATTTCTTTCGGTTTCAGGCTTGCTTTGTATTTTAACGCTGCGGGAGGTATTTTAAAAATTGCCCGAAATGATATGCGCTTGAATTCAAGGCGCTGCATTGAAAGCAGAAAAAATGTCAGCGACGGACTGCACTGAATTTTGCATATTCTCAGATTGTTCTTTTGCCTTTAATTCAAATACAAGAAGGGAATTGTGATGAATAATAAACCTGTTTTTAAAATCGTGATTGCGTTGCTTATTTTCAGCTTTGCCCAATCTGATGCTATAAGCAAAGATAAGCCGGTGAAAATGGGAACGACAGCCGCAAGCTTCCTCGAGATCGGCGTGGGAAGCGCCGCTGTAGGAATGGGTAGCGCCTATACGACGATGTGTGAGGATTTGAGCGCAATCTATTGGAACCCATCTAAATTGGCACACATCCGGCAAATCGAAGGCATGTTTATGCATCAACCGTGGCTGGTTGATATCAATTTCAGCTTTCTGGGGGGCGCGCTGCCCTTGCCCGGCATCGGCGTCGTCGGATTAGGCGTAACCATGCTGAATTCAGGCGATATTGAGGAAACCACACTCGATTTTCAGGATGGCACCGGCTCCTATTATGATTGCTCCGATATAGCGCTCAGCTTGTGCTTTGCACGGGAAATGACCGACAACTTTTCTGTGGGTTTCGCCGGGAAATATATCACCCAGCGCATCTCTACCATGAAAGCCTCCGCTCTGGCAATCGATATGGGTGTGTATGTGGTAACTCCGTTTTTCGCTCGCCCCGATGGTAATGTAAAAGGTATGCAAATCGGGATGTGTATTTCTAATTATGGCGGAAAAATGAGAATGCTCGGAGATGATACTTATATTGCCGTCGATCCGGATCTGAATAATGGCGGCAACAATGAACTCATCGAAGCTGATTATCGGACTCAGGCGTACAACCTCCCCTCAGTTTTCAGGGTGGGAATTGCGTATGACTTTTTTAACACCACCCACAATCGGGTCACCTTCGCTGCCGATGCTCTCCACCCCAACAATAACTATGAATACATTAATACGGGCTTGCAGTATCAGCTTTCGATGTGGGACGGATTGGTGCTAAAACTGAGAGGCGGGTACAAAACGCTCTTTCTCGAAGATTCCATGCAGGGGCTGGCACTGGGATTCGGACTGAAATACAGGCTGAGGGGGATGGCTGGTTTCCGGTTCGACTATGCGTTTAGCGACATGAACGAGCTCGGAAAAGTGAGTAGCTATACGCTTTCGCTGATTTTTTAAAATCTGATCGGTATATGAAAAATTCTATCAGTAAATTCATGATTTTTATTATCGGCTGCCTTGCGCTCTCCAATTGCTCAAACGATTCATCTGTGCAGGAGCAGCGGAAAAGCCGTATTCTGGCGATTATCGCCGACGACACCTTGTATGTGGATGATTTCATCAAGCGCTGCGAATATACACCTCGACCGAATTATTGCCAGGAAGACGGCTATCATGACAAGAATATCTGCCTGAATTCGCTGATCGCCGAGAAAGTATTTGCGCTGGAAGCAGGCGCTCATAATCCCCTGACCCGGCAAAAGGCTTTCCAGGCGCGGCTTAAAGGCATAAAAGAGCAATTGATGCGCGAACAACTCGTTAACGATATGGTCATCGAACAAATCAAAATACCGGAGGAGGAAATTCAGGCAGCATACCTCCACTCCCGGAAAACCGTGCATACACAGGCGATCTTCATCCCCGAAACCTGTGATGCAACCGTCATTTACCGCGACGCCCGGAATGGGATGCCACTCGATGAACTTGCCCGTAAATATGCCGGTGTGTCCGAGCCCATAAAAAATGACATCAAATGGGGACACATTGATGAGGCTGCCCAAAATGCGATTTTTGCCGATAGCGTCAAGCAGGGAACCATCCTGCACCCGACGAAAATTGAAGGCGGCTTTCGAATGATTAAAATCACCGGATGGACCGAAGAGATCGAAATGAGTTCGATGAATCGTAACCAGCAAATGGAGAACATAAAAAAGCGGTTGATGGACTTTTACATTAAAAAATCGTATCAGGAATTCGCTCAAAATGTCATGAAAGGCAAGCGCCTCGATTTTTACCCGCAAGGCTGGCACAAGCTTGTGAATGCACTGCAACCGCTATATGCTGAAAATACGTCCCGACTGCCAGAAAATAATTCGAAAACCGGCAATATGGAAAACGCCATGCAGCTTTCAGCATCAGAAGGCTCAATGCCGCTTTTGAAGATTGATGATGATGTTTGGACCATTCAGGATTTTTATGATGCTATTTTGGTTCATCCGCTCGAAATAAGCCAGAGAGCAATCACAGCGGAAAATTTTCAGCAACGCTTACGGGCTGCTATCGCCAGTCTGATGACCGATACGTATCTCACTGAGTTGGCTTATCAAAAGCATTACGATGAAGCGTACACCGTCAACCATACTCTTAAGCAGTGGAAAATCCATTATCTTTTTCAGTATCATCGGGATGAACATCTGAAAAAACAGGGTTTCACCGGATCGATTACGAAAGATTTTTTCGACGCTTATGATAACTACCTCACACCCTATTTTGAGACCCTGAAAGCGAAATACGACGTCAGTATCAGGTTTAACATCGAGGCACTCAAAAAAGTCGAACTGACTCGCATCCCGCTGATGACACACAAAACCAAGGGACCATATCAGCAGGTTGTTCCGCCGTTTCCGTTGGTAACGAATTCTGTAAAAGCAAATTACAAACGAATGTAAAAAGCCATCGAAGTAATAACTCATTTTCTGTTTTCTGCTTGGAGACTGATATCATAATTCTGAATACAGATTCGCCATCAGCATAACCTGAAAAAAGCGATACATTTTCCACACGGCATTTCACGAAGGGAGGTGATCTACTTAAAACTCCAAAGCATTTTTACTAACTCATTGCTACACAACCTTTTTTAATAGGGCGTCACAAGACGTTAAAAAAAGACAAGTACTTACCACCCTTGACAGCCGTGCTTAATTAAGGCAACACTTTGTTAATACAGAATAAAAGCAATTAAGCACAATCTGAAATATCCCGGAACAGAGGGATTCGTAATACTTCGAATCAAGGTTCTGAGTTTTGTGAAACCCTGTAATCCTTAAATTCCTGGAGGAATCATTATGAAACGTCTAATGTTAGTTCTTGCCGTTTTATTAGTTTTCACCGTCTCCGCTTTTGCGCAGTTGTGGGATTATGTGCTTACCGGTGACGCAATGCCAACAAAATTCTGGCGCTATGAAGGTTTTGACAACTGGGCTGAATGGTCGTTTGCTGATTCTGCCGGCGAACGGATGGATTTTGTATTTAAAGTTGCAACCGATCCGGATGATCCTGCAAATAACGTGCTTCAGTGCGTGGATCTGTATAACCTCGGTGAAAACGTTTCGATGGCGATCATGACCGGTGATCGTCTGGCAGAAAAATCTTATGATAAAGCTACCTTCCTGTTCCGTGCGCGCTGCATCAAACCGGAAGAAGTTCCTGATAGCCTGGAAGTGGATGTCCAAAAATGCCGCCGATATCTCGGTTGGGATATCTGGGTCGGCGGGACCTTTTTCCAGATTCAGTTTGAAACCGGCGAAGACAGTCAGGATGAATACCCCAACTGGATCCGCGCGGCACGGATGTGGTCAGATTCAGCACGCACCCGAAATGACGTGGTCGATAAATTCGCCTGGAATACATTCCGATTCACCGCTGAAGTCAACGACGACAGCATGGGCATCGAGGTAAAAGGTTACCTGAATGAGGATCCCGAACCGATTCTATCTGGCTATTACAAGGAATCGTATAATGCAGAAGACACCCAAACCGCTTTCTTCTTCGGCGACGATCGCACCAGCGGTTGGAATATTAATGAACTCGGTGTGAGCAATGGCGGCGCCAAAGCATGGTTCGACTGGGTTGCAGTCGCCTGGGGTGAAATTCTTCCCCCGGGAACGCCTCTGCCATTAAACGTGAAAGCCGACGGACCTGATGGAAATCCTGCACCCAATGAAGGCTGGGTATGGCTGTTCGACGGCAGCGAAAACCTGATTGAAGGCGCAACCAACAGCTATACGCGTATCGCTATTTCGAATGAATTCCCTGGCTGGGATGTCGGCAATTCATACAATAATAGTTTCATGTATTATTACAAGGAACCCGTAGCAATCGAATTGCTATACAATTCCATGTGCTACCATGTTGAAGATGTCGATGTGCCGGGAAACGCCGTTCTTGAAATCGTAGATGATACAGATCTGAATCCTGTTTCCTTCGTTATAGGACCCTATACCAAAGGCGAGTTCTCTACCGATCAAGGAACCGTGCTCTGGCGTGCCCGCAACCTGACTGAAGAAGAAGGCGTCCGTGGCAGAAGAGGCTGGGCATCCACGGCGAATGTGCCCGGATTTGCTTTCGGCGATATCAAAGCTGAGTCTGGGTATCGGGGCAGTGATGGTCTGCGTCCCTGCACCATTGAATTTTTCCATAACTCCACCAATTCAACCGGGCGGTATCCCTTTACGGTTGTCGAAGATGTTTATGTACCAAATGCATGGCTGTCATCCATTGGCGGCACTATGGATGCTTTCGAATGGCACACGTATCGGATGACCTGGGATCGCAGCCTGCCGGATTCAGTCTGCTGCAAGCTCTATGTAGATGAAAATCCGATTCCGGCGCTGGAAAATCAACCCTGGCCCGCCGATCCGTCTCCTGAAGAATTTGGCTTCCTGTTTGGCGATCAACGTACAAATAACATCGGCTACGATGAAACCGGCGCATCGGATGGTAAAACCGGTCAGGCATGGGACTATGTCGCGGTCAATTTGGGAAATGCCTATGCACCTGGTGATGGCGATATCCCTGAAGGATTGATCGTCGATAAGATCACCTCGGTTGAATCAGAAAATGGAATGTCAGTCGAGAAGTTCGCACTTATGCAGAACTACCCGAACCCATTCAACCCGGCAACCACCATTCGCTACAGCCTGGATAATGAAGTTCAGGTTGAATTGAGCGTTTTCAACGTACTGGGTAAAAAAGTCAAAATCCTGGTGAATGCTAAAAAATCCGCTGGTTACCATACGCTGGAATGGGATGGCACCGACTTGAACGGAAACCGTGTCGGATCGGGTGTCTATTATCTCAAATTGAAAATCGCTGAAGGCAATAGTGAAATCCGCAAGATGGTGATGATGAAGTAACAATGCAGCAATGTTTGAAAGCACAGGATAGTCTACTCAATGCGTTCTGCGCTTTCGAGATTCATGCTCATGCCTGAGCGTTTTCAATTCATCAGGATTAGAACCTCTCACAAAATGCCATTTTCAGGATGATGTGAGAGGTTCTTTTTATATCCTGCCGCCAAACCAGACTTTGCTTTGAAGCAGACAGGATTGCCAGTTGCAGATGACTGTAAAAAGAAAGGAATGCTATGTTGGCTGCCTTTCAAAATTCATGTCGCCGTTTGTTCTTTTTATGCCTTTGCCTGATATTTTTGATCCGCAACGGATCGTCGGCTTTCGGCAGATTGGGAGACACAAGCCCGATACGAGCTTCAAATATTCAACTAATCGTAGGCGACAACGCTACCGAGACCGAGCTGCGGATTGCCGGCATTTTGAGACAACGCATCTTGTGGTTCAGTCGCGTTTCGATAGACATTTCAACAGCGCGAACCACCGGCAATAGCGATTTTCTGATTTATCTTGGCAGGGCAGGTCATCACAGAATATTGGACTCACTGTGTGCTACGCACAACATTACCCTGCCAGGACGTACCAGATCCGCTCCCGAAGGGTTTGCAGTCAAATCGTTGCGCCTCGATAATATCCCGACATGGATCGCCGTGGGAACAGATCACCGCGGCGCACTCTATGCTATCGGCGAGCTTTTGCGGCATATCACTTTTGAACCGGATTGCATTTTATGCGACAGCTTCGAGGTGCGTACCGCCCCGGCATACCGTTATCGCGGCTTCGAAGCCCGACAGGGCGAAGCCATGCAGAAAATTACCCATGCCAGGCTCTGGGGTGACGAAGATAAGTTTCGCCTGAATATTGATTATGCACTTGCCGGCGCCAATTGTTTCTACACGGAGTGGGAACCGGGACCGGTGTACCATTTCATCAAATCATTCGACCTGATGACTACCGATTATGGTGTGCGTCCGAATTACCTCGGCAGACCATTTCCGGATGCGTGGAAAGCTAAAAATTTGCCACCCAAAGAAGGCACAGGCTGGATTTGTCCCGGCATCCCGGAAGCTCGTGAAGCCGCGCTCGAATATTGGACCGACATTTTCAGGAAGAAGGCTCAACACGACATTTTGCGATTTTATGCCGGAGATCCCGGCGGCTGCCGCGGTGAATGCTGCAAACCGTGGGGCAAGACGTTCATGCACCTGTGCCGGGAATTTGCCGAACGCCTCTCAGAAACGCATCCGAACACCCAGGTCTTTATTGCCAATCAACATACGGACAATGCAGGGGATCAAGCAATCTTCGATTATCTGAATCAAACACCTCGTTCCTGGCTGAAGGGATTGGCGTATGGTCCGGGCAGCAATGCCATGTCAACATTTCACCGCGATGAATTGCGGGAAGATTTGTTCGAATTTCCGGGCAACGGAACGGTGAATCGATACCTGGCTGAAACGCTCAAACAGCTCCCGTGTGACATGCAGCTCATGCATTACTCTGACATCACGCATTGGTTCCGCTCCCAATATGCGGTTGAATATCCCGAGCCGCATTTGATCAAAGCTTACGGTCGCCGCACATTCCACGCTCGCCCACGCGCGCTATACCGGATATTTCAATCAATCATGCCGTTTTCCGAAGGCGACATCATTTACTGCGAAGGCTACCACGATGAATTCAACCAGTATCTCTGGTGTCGATTATTATGGGATCCCTGCCGCGAACTTGAAGATATCATGCATGAATATTGCCAGCTCCATTTCGGAAAAGCAGCCGCAGACTTGATGTGCAAAGCCCTCTTCCAACTCGAAAAAAATCTGGAGGCTCCCCTTGCCGATAATGACGGAATCGAGACCTACTACGTGCTGGTAAGCCAGGCGGGCAGGCGCATCCCGAAGCATTTGATTGAAAAAAATTATCGCTGGCAGTTGCACCAGCAGAAAGCCGCGCTCGATCGCTATAATCAATTGAAGCTTCAGCGGGAAGTATTCAAAGAGCAGCGTGTCCGCGAAGCACTGAAATTCGCTCTGGAGTCAAAAAAATATCTTGCGGCGATCGAAAATGCGCTGACGATCATTTCTGAACCGGCGGAAACACCGCAGATGGCAAAATTACGCGAAGAAGCCCGGTTGTTGGGAGAGGAAACAGATCGGCTCTTCGGCGTCAGAAACGTTGGCTATTTCCGCCTGGATGTGCCGTTTCGGGACTTGCCTGGTTTATTGGAAATGCTAAAACAAGCCAGATCGAGCAAATCGAATTCCAGGCGCAAAGAGTGCATCATTTCTGCCATTCAAATTACCAATAAACCGACTGAAGTGGGCAGCATCTCCTGGAGCTACGTTCAGTGATGCAAATTATGCTGCCCTCTCGATATATGTCAAGATGGCATTTTGATGGAAATTTTAGTGTCAATCTGCTGCCGAAAATCGAAATACGAATCACCGTGGAGGACGCATGTTTAAAGCAATGATTAAAAGCTGGCTGGGCTTCTTTATTTTCATCGCAATCGCTGTGGATACCTTCGCTGAACAATTCGATTTGGAGCGTAACTGGACGTTTCAAATTGAATACCGGGGTCCGGAAAAAATAGCTGTCGGAGCTGGTTCGCCAATTCCATTTCCGAATGCAGAAAAACCAAACAGCATCGTGCTGGCGACCTTTTTCGGCGTGATTCGTGTCGATGGCAACGGAAAGCAACTTTTCAGCTATTCGACTGGAGAGGAAGGCGCAGGGCTGACGCCAGCAGTCGGTGATCTGAATGCCGACGGCTCCGCGGAAATAATTCAGGCGACATATCCCGGTATTATCCATTGCATCAGCGGCGAAGGGAAATGCCTCTGGAAAACCGATCTGAAAGACAGACTGCATGGTTTCGGCGGAATTTTAATCAGCGATATTGACAGCGATGGCAAATATGAAATTTTGATCAATGCGGAAAGCGGTGCGATTCATTGCCTGAACCATGATGGCTCCAGACGCTGGCAGGCGAACGCTGAACCCAAAGCCTGCATGCCCACTGCCAGTGATATCGATGGCGACGGCAAAGCTGAAATTTTTTATGGCACTGATTACGATAAAATCTTTTGTCTGAATTATCAGGGCGAATATCGCTGGCATTGTGAATTGCCGGGGCGCCGGATGGCGCGTTCATCCCCATCGCTAGTGGATTTGAATAATGATGGTCGCTACGAGCTCCTCATGCCGCACAATTCAAGTCATCCTGATCCAGCCATTCTGTGTCTCGATGCCCATTCCGGGAAATTGCGATGGAAGGGCAGGACCGGCATGCAGAACTACACCGGTACGTCGGTCGTCGACCTGGATGGCGACGGAAAATATGAAGTGATGGTGGTGGATAAATCCAATACAATCTCGGTGTTCGAAAATGACGGGTGTACACGCTGGCAAACCAGCCTGACCGGTCACGGAATATTTTTCGCGGCTGCGGTAGCCGATTTCAATGGCGACGGGCGATTCGAAATTTTTTGTAGCTGCCGCCAAACCGGAAATGACGGGCAGACGATCTACCTGCTCGATGATGAGGGAAAGCTTCTCAGGGAATACAATGAAGGTTACAGCCGCAATGCATCCCCGATGATAGCCGATCTCGATCAGGATGGTCTGCCGGAAATTTATTTGACCGACGGACGCGTCGATAAAATTCTTGTCTGCTATGCACTAACCGGCACACAAAAAAACGCTCGCGTGCTATGGCGCTGCTGGAAAAAGTCGTCCACTAATGACGGTTATATAAAATCCACATCCCAAAAGCGCATCGCAATGGACGTCGACGTACCGAAGATCCCGCCGGTTGATAAAAGCCAGCCAGAACCGGTATTCATCGGGAAGAATTTGAAAACAATTGAAGTGCCCCCCAAATGGCGCAGCAAAGATTTAATTGTTGAAACAAAACTCGAAGATGAGAATAATTTTTTGAAATCAGCGCTAATCTGGCGCGAGGAAGTCGGGGAGTCTATCGCTGTTCCGTTTGCGGTGACTTCCGGTCAAAAATCCGCATTGAGCATCATCGTGCGTGAAAGAGCATCACAAAGATTGGTTCATGTTGAAGCTGGCGCGATTCACACTGATAATTTTACCAAAGACATTGAATTCAGCCGCAACGCATTCGCAAGGATGTCACTGCTAGCACATGATTTCAGCTCAAGCGATATAGAGATTGCCAGCGACCTAACCGCCCGTTTCAAACAAAAGGAGACCATGCTGGCTGATTTGATCGCCAAAGCCGGCAGTTCAAGCCAGTCGCTTCCGGCAGATGTGCTAAAGTTGATTGAGAAAAATCGAGACGAGTCGAACCAAATGCTGGGATATGCAGAATTTCTGCAACGCATTCGACTCGCTGGCAATCGAGAGCTATTTTATGTCTGGGAAGATTCAAATCCCTGGGATGAATTGCATCCCGAGGAACTCTACCCGCAGAATATCAAGCCGGACTCATCCAGCGTATTCGTGACTGCGCTGGGCAATGAACTCGAAGCCTGTGCATTTTATCTCACGAATTTGACAAACAAATCACTTTTTGTCAAAATCTATCCTTACGATTTCCGCGATCAATCCGGCAATACCACCAAGAGCGATAAAGTCATACAGTTGCGCGAGCCAATCAATACACCTGATACCAAAGGAAAAATGGTGGATGAAGTGCTCCCGCTGCTGAACCAGGGAAATACGTTGCTGCTTCCGCCGCGTGAAAATCGCAAACTATGGATTTCAATCGACACCAAAGAACTCGATCCCGGAACCTATCGCTGCGTTCTCGGTTTCGAAGCCATCGGGATGACGATCTCGGTTCAACACATCAGGCTCGAAGTCCGCGTCAGCACAGTGAAAGTACCTGAAAAGAGCGAATATGCGTTCTCAACCTGGAGCAATATCTATATCGCCGATCCGGACATGCGCCAGAAGGTCGTTGACGATGTCATTTCTCACAAAATAACCGTTTTCCCACAAATTTCCGGACCGCAATTTCGCCTGGATTCTGACAAGCGATTGGTCGAAGACTGGACTGCCTTCGACCAATATATGTTACCGGTCAAAAAATATGCGCAGGCGATGCTGTTCAATCCCATTCATCTGGGCGTGCCGAAAGATGTCGAATTAATCCAGGAGGAGCGCGAATACTGGGAAAAAGAATGCCATCTCCGGACATCTGCCGGAATGAAAGAACGGGGTTTCAGCTATGAGGATTGGGGAATTTACGTCATGGACGAGCCCGGGCTGACAGGCTATGGGACCATTCTGGAGGCTATCGAGATCGCCAGAAAGATCAAAGAAAAAGATCCGAATATTCAATGTTTCATCGATCCTGCCGGGATGGTGACGCCCGAATCGATGAAGGGCTTCGAAGGTTTAATCGATATTTATCAACCTGAGGTCGGTCTGTTGAATCAACCGGATCGAAAGCTGGTCAACTGCTTTCTGCGTTTGGGAAAAAAACTGTGGTTTTATGAGGCGCCCGGACCGGCTCGGTTGTTTCATCCCCTGGGTCATTATCGCGTGAAACCCTGGATCGCGTTCGATCTGGGTTGCACGGGCAGCGGATTCTGGTGCTATCATTACGCTGGTCGAACGAATTTGTGGCGCTTGAAAACAGCCTATCCGCCGGATGGCAGTACCAGCTATTCCGTGGTTTATAATGACGGTCTCAATGTCATCCCTTCCCGACGCTGGGAAGCCTGTCGCGATGGCGTGGAGGATTACCATCTGCTGATGCAGTTCAAAAGGCGAATCGAATCCATAAAACCTGGTAAAAGCCCAAAAGGCGCGCTGGCTGCCGAAGCTGAAGCCTTCATGAAGGCTGCCGTAGAGCGAATGACAACGGTTATTCATCGCCATCGCCTGGAAGAAGGTGAGTTTTCCCCGTACGACCTCGACTACGATGATTTGCAGAAATCGAAAGCCAAAATGATTGATTATCTGGAAAAACTGAATGCAAATTAGATCGATGCGCGACAGGCTTGCCCCCAAATGCTTTTATCGGGGAAGCATTCGGGCATGACAGAACCGGATGAGTACTTTCTGATTTTTTTTTGAATTTCAAAAATCAATGCAAAATCAAAAGCACTAAGCCCGTTCTGGTTCCCCTTCCCTGTCATTCAGCGCGTGTCCGAAAACTCGAAAAATTGTCATTGCGAGGCGTTTTTTGCCGGGGGTGCCCAACCGAATCAATCCCCTGATAAAACGGCTGAGATTGCTTCGTCGCAAAAAACGCTCCTCGCAATGACAGCTCAAAGGTACTTCTCGGACAGACACTAAATACTATTCATGCAATTCGAATCGGAGGTAACTCAATGAAAATTCTGATCGCCGTTCTGGCAGTGCTCCTGCTTGCGGCAAATGGCTCAGCCGAAAAATATGATCTGAAAATTAACTGGACGCTGGACGTTCCATCCCCGGATCCGGCGAAAATGGAACCCTCTGCCGGCGGAGCGCTTCTCCCCTACCCTGATGAAAAAAAACCGAATAGTATGGTTTTTACATGCGGCTACGGCACGATGCGCGTGGATGGTGCCGGCAACATCCTTTTCAGTTATACGACATCGGACCGGGCAAGCATCTACCTGGCGATCGACGATCTGGATGGGGACGGAATCCCGGAAATCGTGCAGCCAACCGGCAATGGCGAAGTGCATTGCATCGATGGTGCCGGCAAGCGTATCTGGAAGGTCGACCTGAATGATCAATTATACGGATTCGGCGCGGCTGTGATTTCCGATATCGACGGGAACCGGAAAAAAGAAATTTTCCTGAACGCCAGAGAGGGTAATCTTTATTGTCTGAATTATGACGGTTCATTGAAATGGAGATTCAATGCGGAAGCCCGCGCATCCAGTCCCGCAGTCGGCGATATCGATGGCGATGGCAAGGCGGAAATTTTTTACGGAACCGATGTCGGCAATATTTTCTGCCTGAATTGCCGCGGAGAATACCTCTGGCATACGGAAATCATCGGTCGCGCATTCGGACGGTCTGCCCCGGCTCTAGCTGATTTGAATCATGATGGGCGCTACGAGGTATTGATGCCGCACAGCGCCGACAGCCCTGATCCCGCCATTCTTTGTCTCGATGCCCACTCCGGCAAGTTCCTCTGGAAAGGCGGCGTCAAGCTCCAGAACTATGTGGGAACCACCATTGTGGATCTTGATCAGGATGGGAAGCTGGAAGTGATGGTTGTCGATAAATCCAATACGATCTCGGTCTTTGAGGATGATGGCAAAACCAAATGGCAAACATCCCTGGTGGGGCACGGCATCTTCGGGGCAGCAGCAGTGGCTGATTTCGATGGCGACGGGCATTTCGAAATCGTGTGCGGAACACGGCAAACCGGTCCCGACAAGGAAACAATGTTTCTTCTGAACGATCAGGGCGACGTTTTGAAAATTTATAAGGAAGGCAACGGGCGCAACAATTCCCCGCTGGTCGCCGATTTGAACCAGGACGGATTACTGGAAATTTATATGGCGAATCAACATCCGGCAAAAATAATCAGCTATACCCTGGAAGGGACTCAACCGGGCAATAAATCGCTCTGGTCATGCTGGAAACGCGTGCCTTCGAATGCGGGATTTCATCCCTCCGTCTCCCGAAAAATATGTAAAATGGCGGTGCGTGCTGCTGATATTCCGCAGCCGGAAAGCGAGCAAATCGAGCCGGTATTCGTGGGACAAAACACCCATTCAGTCGCTATCCCCGAAAAATATCACGATCAGGCTCTGATTGCGGAAATTCGGCTGCTCGATGAAACAGGTTTCATCGACGGCAGACTGAGCTGGTATCAGCAAGCGCAAGAATCCGTGGAAGTTCCTTTTTACATTCCATCGCTGCGAAAATACCAATTAACCATCTCGATTCGACAGCGCCAATCGGCACGGATTATAATGACCCGAACCATGCGCGTCAGCGCCGACGGTTTCCGGAAAGACATTGATTACATCCGAAAAAATCGCAATGAACTATCACAGATTGTACAGCGAACCGAGAAGACAGATGTCGAACTGACGCAAGCGTTGACCGGGAGCTTTGAGCAAAAAGAGCAGTTGCTGCTCAATCAAATCGATGCGGTTAAGCAAGAGGGGAAATCTCTGTCAGCGCCCCTGCTTCAGCTCATCGAAAAAAACCGAAATGAGGTTGATGAAATTTTGCGCTATGCCCGCTTCCTCGATCGCATTCGGGATACCGGCAACCGGGAACTCTTTTATGCGTGGGAGGATGAAAATCCATGGGATAATGTCCCATGCGAACAAATCTACCCCGAAGTCATTGCCCGGGATACCCTGACGCTGGCTGTAAAAGCGCTCGGAAATGAAATCGAGTCGCGCACACTCTGCATCTCAAATTTAATCAACCAATCGCATTTCGTGAAAGTCTATGTGCACGATGTCACCTCCGACAGCGGGGACAAAATCAAAGGCAGCCGCGTGATCCAACTGCGAGAGCCCATCGCCATACCAGATGTGCAGGGTATGAGCGTCGATCAGGCACTTCCGCTGCTGAACCAGGGGAATACGCTCCTGTTACCTCCCGCGGCGACGCGCAAGCTGTGGCTGAGCATTAGCACCAGTGAACTGCTGCCGGGAAACTACACCGCAAATATCGGCATCGAAGCGATTGGGATGACCGTATCCACGCAGACCATCAAACTGATGTTAACCGTCAGTCCGATTGCAGTCCCACAAAAAAGTGAATTTGCGTTTTGCACCTGGAGTTACCCGGGCGAATTCCAGGACGATGACTTGCTGCAAAAAGCGATTGCCGATCTGATATCGCATAAAGTCACGGTTATTCCCGGCATTCCCAACCCCCGAATCGGTATTGATGCGCAAAAGCAATTTTTTGAGGATTGGTCGAATACGGATAAATACCTGCCCCTGGTGAAGGATCATACCATCTGTATTCTTTTCGGGCGTCCGCATTTGAGCGTGCCCGAAAGCGTGAGCCTGACTGAAAACGAGCGGAAAACCTTCGTAAAGAAATGTACGCGCCGGTTTGTCAACGGACTGGAGAAACGCGGATTGACGTATGATGACTGGGCGGTGTACATCATGGATGAGCCCGGCTTGACGGGAATGTCAACCATTTACCAGGCGACAGAATGGGCGCAGGAAGTAAAAGACAATGATCCCAGAATACAGTGCTACGTCGATCCTGCGGGCATGGTAACGCCACAGTCGATGAAGCCGTTCGAAAAGGTGATTGATATTTATACGCCCCAGATCGACCTGCTGAAAAAACCGGATGGCGAATTACTCGCATATTTCCATCGATTGAAAAAAACGCTCTGGTTTTATGAAGCTATCGGTCCGTCCCGCATCTTGCATCCATTGGGCTATTATCGCGTTCAACCCTGGTTGGCGTTCGACTACGGGCTCACGGGAAGCGGATTCTGGGTCTACTGCATGCACGCGAATTTCTGGCGAAAGGAACAGCCGAATGGTGAATATGCCGTAGTCTATAATGATGACACAAACATCATTCCATCCCGGCGCTGGGAAGCCAGCCGCGACGGCATTGAAGACTACCACCTGCTGATGCAAACCAGGCGAGAGATTGCGCGTTTGAAAACCGGAAATCGCGCGCAGAAACAACTTGCTGCCGAAATTGAAGCCTATCTGGATGCAACCGTCAAACGGATTACGAGAAACGTGAAACGCATCGAATCGATTAACCGCGAGTTAATCCACTACGACGTGGAGTATTCATATTTTATAGAAGCTCGTGAAAAGTTCATGAAATATTTAGAGAAACTGACAGCAGTTGAATAACGGAAATCCATTGGAATAAATGCATTCAAGCAAACGCCGAGGTTCAAATGAATTCACAAGCAATTTCAAAGCACGTGACGTACCTGTGTCTGTTTTTCCTGATGCTCGTTTTTGCCATGTTCCAGCCGCCAGCGCTGGCAGGAAAACCAGATGAAGGACGTGAAAATCAACTCGAAATTGAGCATGAATTATCACTGGCTTTCGAGACACCGCATACAAAATGGGCGAAGCCTTATGCCGGAGGCAAAATCCGGACACTGTTTATCACCACGCAATTCCAGGGCTGCATTTATACCCGCGAGATTATCGAGTTGTTGCAGCGCTTTGACCTGGATGCCGATGCAATCTATTACCGGCAGCAATATGGTCGCCTGCTGGGTGATAACAATCCGAAATGGTACCACGATATAAATGCCGGTACAAAACGGGCGATCCGCCTTCTCGAAAATCCTTACGACGTATATTTTGTCAACCATCTCGAGCTAAAAATCCTCCCCGAAACGGTTCGGCAAAAAATCATGCAAGCTGTGAAACAGGGAGCCGGACTGGTCATGGTCGCCAAAACTGATAGCGCGCTGTTTCTCCCGGAGAAAAAACTCGATAATAGCGCCGCACTCATCGCAACTGGCGATTGTTATCAAATCGGAGCTGGTCGGGGAGTTCTGCTGCCGGCAAGAAAAAAACTGGAATATCACGCCGGCTGGGAAACCGAATTCGACTATCAAATGGAGCAATGGGGGCGCGCCATTTTCTGGGCAGCAAACCGGCTCCCGAGTACTTCGTTGGAGGTGAGCCTGAATTCCGCTGTGATTACAAGAGAGAACTTGCCTGCTCTAGCGATCACGCTAATCTGGCGCGATGCTCCTTCCGATGCCAAATTGCAAACAGTGATTCGCCGATGGGACGGCGAGAAAATTGCCCCGGCGCAACAAGCGTGTTCAGCAAAAAATTCTACCGTCAAACTGGACATTCCCCTGCTGCGCGCCGGCAGCTATCACTTCGATGCCTTCATCACCAGCGAACACGGCAATGAGGCGTGGCGCACCGTCCCTTTCGAAATTACAGCCAGCCGCTCAATTGCGGCAGTGGAGTTGGAAAGAGACTGGGGAGAAGTTGGCGAAATACTGAATGGAAGCATTCAGCTTTCGGAACCGATGGATTCGGGCGATCAAATCCGGGTGCAATTGATCGATCCGCATGGCAGGGTGATCGCGCGCAAAGATTTCAAACGGATCAAAGGCAAGCGGCAGGCGTTCGACTTTCGCATAGAATCCTGGATGCCCATGCTGCTGCGCGTTGAAGCGAAATTAATGCGGCAGAACCATGATGTTGCAGCGGACGAAACATATTTCCGTGTAACCAAACGCCACCGTGGTCAATATCATTTCTTGGTCTGGAATTATCCCGGCGGCGATTTGGCGCCGTACGCTGTTGCCAGCATGGCGAAAAATGGTGTCACTGCGATTCTGCAAGGTGGCAATCCCCCATTATTTCTCTCGGCATATAACATGAGTTACATCCCGTACACGACGCGAATATGCGCCAACACCCATTCTGTAACTGGAATGCTCGATTCAACCGGTATTCTGCTGGGCGGCTGTTACAACGATCACGCCCGGATGCTGGAGCGAATCAACACCGTTATTGACTATTATAAAGAGTCCCGAAAGCATGGCGTGCTGGCATATTCGCTGGGCGATGAGAATGCTGTTCGCGCATCGTGTCTCAGTCCGCATTGTCTGAAAGCGTATCAGGAATATCTCAAGGAAATTTACGGAACCATCCAGGCGCTGAATGACGAGTGGGAGACAGATTATCAGCATTTCGAACAAATTCAATTATCCGAAGGGGATGCCCTGCCCGCCCCGAACGCGCCTCGCTGGTTCAAAACCTACTATGACGAGCGGCTGGAAAAACACCATACGGATACGGATAACCTGAGTGACATCCAGATTAAGCATGGCGATAAAAATGATGAAATGCTGGCGTTGCAGGCGGAAAATTTTGCACGCTGGTACGACCGTCAAGCATTTCAAAATGTCAATTACAGTGAGTTGTGTAAAAAGTATGCTGCTGCGTTTAAAGCAATCGATCCGCTGGCGTGGACCGGATTTGAGGGAACGGATAGCTACTCCATCAGGCGGCACACCACACGCTCGCGCCAGGGAGGTGATGTGGATCTGTTCGTCCGGGAACTCGACTATTTTGGCCCGTATCATGGACCGGCAAATGAGTTGATTCGCTCGATTGCGCCTCCGGATTTCCCGACCGGCAATTGGATTGGCTACAATAAATTCGCGGGACCGCTGCTTCGGGGATATTGGGAGCAGATTACCAATTGCCTGAATACGGTTCAATGGTGGCGTTGGGATAATCTGGAAGGTTATCACGGCTTTCTAGCGCCGCATTTTGCGCCTTATCCCGCTTCGAAAGAATTAATCGATGATTCGAAAATTGTCCGGGATGGACTGGGAACGCTGTTGATGAAGTCGCGCATGCAGGACGACGAGATCGCCATGTTGTATTCGCTCCCGTCCACCTATATCGCGCATTTTGATGGCAACCGCGAGTATGGCGATATTGTGCGCGATCATCAGAGCTGGTTCAAGATCATTCACGATTCGGGACTACAATTCCGCTTTGTCACCGATCGCATGCTGCGGCTGGGAGAGTTCGATGCATCTCATTACAAAGTACTCATCCTGCCGCTGGCATTTGCCATCGGCGAAGAGGAGGCTAGTGTAATCCGGGAATTCGTCCGCAGCGGCGGCACGGTCATCGCTGACGTGCGCACCGGCATTTATGATGAGCACTGCAAGCCGCTGGCTCAAGGCGTTTTAGATGACGTTTTTGGAATCAGGCGCGAGGGCAAGAAAGACGCAGTTTTCATCGATCGTCTCAATATCGACAGCGAACTCGAAGGTCAGCGCCTGAGCTTGCGCTGGGGAAATTGGGAAGGCGTGGATATCAATCCCAAAATGCGGGTCGATCCCGCCGTCAAGGTGAGTACCGGAAAACCGCTCGCAACCGCATATTATTATCATTTCTGGATCGCCGGCGCACCTGCCTGTATCGTGAATGATTTCGGAAAAGGGCGTGCGGTCTACCTGAATTTTTCAATCCTCGATGCACCGGTGCAATCCTTGATCGAAAAGCTGTTCGCCCTCGCGGGGATCAGCGCACAAATTGTTGTGAATCAAGAAGATGGCGCCCGACCGGAAAACCTTGAAATCACCCGCTGGCAGAATGGCGACGTATCGCTCGTTTCGCTGTTCGGCGAACATGAAGGCGAAGTCCGGGTGACGCTTCCGCAAGAACAATATGTCTATGATTTAAAACAACATACTGTGCTGGTTCGGGTCAAGCAGTTTGTCACCAACTTGCGACCAAACCGGGCATCATTTTTCGCACTGTTACCGGTGCCGGCTCCCGAAGTTGAATTGAAACCTGAAAAATCTAAAATACGACGCGGAACGGTTCTCAATGCAACGGTGAGCGTGCCCGATGCAGTCGGCAAACATGCTGTACGCATCCGGGTATCAACGCCCGATGGCAAACCGGCGGATTGGTTCGATCAGGTGCTTATTGTGGACAAAACGCCGGTTACAGTCCAATTGCCATTCGCATTTGACGATCCTTCGGGCAAGTGGAAAATCAGCGCCATTGATTTGGTTACCAACAAGCCGGTCATTGCAGAAGTAACGTGCAATTGACAGCAACAGCAATGCACGAATTGCACAGTGCCCGTTTTTATCCCACAAGTTTCGAAAGGCTAACTCATGTTTATGCGAATGATTACCGTTATCGGATTGCTCCTCGCCGGCATGTTTCACATTCAGGGATGCAAATCAGGAGGCGGTGAGTCATCGTCCTTTCAATTCCCGAAACAGGTCCGGATTTTAAAAGCGGAACATGTCCATTCAACCTGTTATGATTATGCCGTTTCAGAGCTGATCAGATTGTTAGGGCGCATCCACATTTCAGCCCACGTTTCGGAAGAAGAATACGCTAAAGGCGCTTTTTGCCTGCGGATCATCGCGCCGGAAACGTCTCCTCAACAAATAGCGCCGGATGATTCTCAGCTATTTGCCGACGGCTATCTGCTTGACATTTCCGAAAGCCACATAACTCTCGTTGCAAGACAGCCGAAGGGAATCCTGAATGGTGTTTACGATCTGGCGGGGCGTCTGGGCTATTTATTTCTATTTCCCGGGATACGCGGCGAGTGGGAGCCAGTTGAAACGGATGGTGGTTTCGCATTGCCAGCGGGCAGGGAAATCATCAATCCGCGGTTTCGCCATCGAGGAATTTTCAATGGATCGTCGGAGAAGATTTGGGTTGAATATTACGCGAAGCTTCGATTCAACCTGTGCAATCCGCTCGATCCACAATTGGCAGAGAAGCTGGGCCTCCGAATCGAGGTGGGCGGACATGATCTGGACCAATTGCTGCCGCCCACTCTCTTTTCTGAATATCCGCAGATGTATCGGATGGCTCAACCGGAGGATTTTTTCGGTCAGCGCATCAATGATTATAATTTTTGCGTTACCCATCCGAAGGCAAGGCAACTCATTCAGGAAAATTATCGGGAGAAACTGAAGCCCTTGCTGGAAAAAGGCGTCTACGCCTGGCATACCTGGCAGGAAGATTTGCCGGCTGGCGGTTGGTGCTATTGTCCCACTTGCCGCTCATTCACCGCTGCCGATCAGGCGATGCTCTCCATGCGCATGCTGGCTGACGTGATCCGCGAGGATAAGCTGCCCATGCGTGTTCCCATGCTTGCCTATCACGACACCATGTTTCCCGGAAAAAAAATCGATGCGCCCAAAGAGGCATTTCTGCTGTTTGCTCCCCGTGAAAGATGCTACGCTCACGCCCTGGACGATCCCTCCTGCCCCAATAACCGCGTTCATAAACAGGCGCTGGGACAATGGGCAGCTAAATTCAACGGAATTGATGATGCACATACCTTCGAGTATTATTTCGACCGTGTTCTGTTTCGAGGGCTTTATCCGTTTTTGCCGGAAGTTATTTTGAATGATATGCGAGTCTACGAAGCCTTTGGCATTGAAACGTATACTGCGCTGCAGGTCGGAACCGTTTTCGTGCCCGAATTGGCGATGCGAAATTTTCCGGTGTTCGCCGAAGGAATGTGGAATAAAAATTTAAATGCGGAATTATTCATCCGCCAGCTCGCTCGAAAAATCCAGCCGAACCAACCGTCAATATGGGAAACCTATTTCACAAAATATGCCGGGGTTTATTCCCGGGTCATGCGCTGGTGCGAAAATGATATCGCAAGTTGGGCTGATTATCGCTGGCTCCCCGAAACCACCACTGACTTCGGCAGAGAAATGGCGCGCCTTTACAGGGAGAATGCTTCCGAGCTAAACCAAATCGCTGATGACCTGGCAGATGCCATCACGCCTGACATGCCGGAACGGGTGAAATCCTTTGCCCGGCATGAAGTGGCGCGGCTGCGATTTGAAGCGGCAGAACTCGAAGTGATGCACGTGCAGCAGAAAGCGGCAAACGCCATCGGGGCATATCTGAATTCGGGTGATAGGGAAAAGCTCGAGCAAGGCATCGCCTGTATGCGCGAAACGCTGGCTCAATTGGAAAACAGCCAAGCCAGGGCAGAACAAACCGGCATCAAAGCGGGTGATTATTATTATATGTACAACGAGTGGATCACCAAAGAGCTCAAAGCAAAAATCCGAAAATTTGAGCCTGACGCTGGACCATGACTAATTCTCAAAAATAGCTATTTTGCCGCTGGCTTTATAATCCTGGAAACGGAGCACTAAATGTCAAACATGTCGGGATTTAAAAAACATGCCAGGGGACATACGGGCGTTTTCAGCAGCACGATCCCAGTCCCTGAAGTGCGCTACATGTCGGGCACAGTCGTTTATGTAGAATCGTTGATTGAAGAAAAATGGATCGGTCGCTATTGGTCAGCGGATAGTCGGATAAATCTGCTGCAAGAGAGTTTGCCGGCAGAGGCATTCCATCTGAAACTAAACGATCGGATCCTGACAACCGGCTGGAAGTGGCAATACACAACCGAAGCGCCGCCCACCGAACGCGGCGCGCGCCACATCGCAGTTGAATTGTCGAATACCGAGAGTGCGGTTGATTTGAAATTGCACACGCTGCTCGACGGAATCCCCGTGCTGACACGCTGGCTGGAAATTACCAATCATTCATGTGAGCATTTGCCGCTGAATGAAATTTCGCCCTGGTGCGGACAGCTCTGGCTCGGAGAGAATTTTGCCGCCGGGCATTTTGCTTTAGACGGATGGGCTTGCGAGGGCTGGTTCGAATGGATGCGCCTCCCCAAAGGTATCACTGAAATTTCCAGCACCAAAGGACAGGGACACGACGCGCCTTTTTTCATCCTGCGCAATGAAGTCACCGGGCAGTATTTTATCGGACATCTGGCATGGGCTGCCAACTGGATGATACACTTTGTGCGGAAAAATTAGGGTCTTTTCTTCGATGTCAGTCCCTGGGAGTTTCCGGTCCAGCGGGTACTTTCTCCCGGCGAAACCATCTCTTCGCCGGCGCTTCACCTGGGGCATGTTTCCGGCAGCCTGGATGATGCAATTCAGGCGATGCACGATCACCTGCGAGAGTCTGTACTTCCCAAGCCGGTGGAAAACAAATCATTTCGCGTTCAATACCTGGTTCCGGCTGATCAGGGCTTTTATAAACCTTTTGACGAAGCGAGCACATTGAAATGCGTTGATATTGCGCACGCCATAGGCGCAGAGCTATTTCTCCTCGATGCGTACTGGTGGGATTTCACCTGCGACTGGTTTCCGTCGAAAAACAGATTCCCCGCGGGAATCGAGCCGGTCATTGATTCGGTTCGCCAGAAAGGCATGCTTTTCGGGCTGTACGTCGAAGCCGAGGGCGGGCGGGGCAACATCAAGGAGAGCCAGATTTACAAACAGCATCCGGAGTGGTTCGGTCCGAAGGATGTGCTCAATCTGACCATCCCGGCAGCAGCGGAATGGATGGAATCGGAAATTTGCCGGCTGATTGAAACCTATCAACTCGATCTGTACCGGATTGATTACAATCCATGTTTTACCTATCACGGTTCTTCGACAGTACGCCACGGTTTCACTGAAAATAATTACTGGCGTTATTATGAAGTTCTGTTTGAAATATACGAACGCCTGATCCGCAAATATCCGAACGTCGTATTTCAACAATGTGCTGCCGGCGGCGCTCGCAATGACCTGGGTATCGTCAGCCGCTTCCATGAGTCGAATGTCACCGATGGGTTGAGCATCCCGCGCGAACTCCAGGCTTATTGCGGACTGACGCTGGGATTGCCTCCGGATATTCTCATTATGCTCCACGGCGCCGATGGCGGATTTGGCTACGATAAGCCTCAAAATCTGGACACTGTTTTGAGGCTCACGTTTGCCCTTACAACGCCGCAGATTTTCATCGCGTCAACCGCGCCTTCGCTCGAAGAGTTGCACCCGGAGCGACTCGAGCGATTTCAGCATTACAGCAGGATCTATAAAGAATTCATACGCCCGATTCTGCCAACATGCCGCATGTTCCACCACCATCCGGTAAACGCAACCGACGGCGTTGATTCGGGTCCCAGGTTCGCAGTTGAATTCGCTGATCCCCAACGTACAAAAGGCTGGGCAGTTATCATCCGAATGCGCAACGGGAAAGGCGATACGTTTGTTCCCTGGTATTTCAGCAAACCGGTGCGCGATGAAACCGGAATGGATGAGCTATATGCGGATGACACCTATCATTTTCGCCCGCGGGGATTATCACCGGATAAAATGTACCGCATCACTTTCGATAGCTGGAATGCCAGCGTCGAATTGAGCGGTTTCCACCTGCTGCAGCAAGGATTGAATATTCTCCTCGAAAATATCGGCATGTCGGAATTAATTCTGTTTGAAAGCATCAGTTGATCCTCAAGCCAAAATGCGACTGGCGACAAACGCGGATCGGCAGAGCGATTTTTTTTCAAACTGCTGCGGCAAATTCACGGATACGCTTACAGATTGGAGGCATTAAGCACTATTTCCCAGTTGAAAGTCAGTTTAAGAGGCGGGATAAATTAACTTGCACATTTTACGTAATAATAATTATAATAAATAGCCACTTAACCTGGATTATTCATATAAATTGAGAACATCAGAATTTTCGGGGATTATGCGGTAGTCAGACGAAAAAGCAAACAAAAATAATTTAGCCACCGATTTTCACCGATTTAACACGGATAAAAGCAACATATTATATGCAAGAAATCTGTGTTTTATCAGTGCCAATCCGTAGCTGAAAAAATGTATACGTTTTAATTAAAAACCATCCATTGCGAGCGCACCGGATCGGCATTTAAACTGAAGTTCTCTTATAGCATGACGCTCATTGAATCATTCATTTAAATTCAGGCTTAAAACTGAATTCAATTTGCGTCATCAGGCTAATTATCTGTCATTTTGTTAGATACAAAATAAGAATCAGCTTATAATGAATAATTCAAGTTAAGAAAATTAAATGGGAACATATTTTATCCCACATCCTTAGCAAAACGATCAATCAGGATGCTTTGGCAATTCTTAAAGGAATAAAAAATCCTGTTTTATTCCGGCGTCGTACAAGGTGTAATCAAGCAGTTACTGGTTCCAAAACTTCTGTTTTGGAAGCCAGGAGGCATTGCAAATCGTGAGAGCAACTATCGATTAAACCATTACATACAGGCGATGAGTTTGCTTGATTTATATAATTCCACATGAATTAGCAGAGGGAGGAAAACCAAAATGAGTAATTCAGCACCCGAAAAGAAAAAGTCCGCCACAGCGCAGCGAATCATCCGCGGCTGGAAAAGCTGGGCGATTCCCTGCCTGGCATTGGGACTCGGATGGGGCATTCGCGGCTCCTTCGGAGGTCCGTTTGGCGCGATGATTCCCGGTGTGATGCTTGGTACAGCACTGGCATTTGTCGCCGGCTGTACCTGGCGCCGCGCCTTGTTGGTCATCGCAATGAGCATGCTGGGCATGTCCTTCGGCGGAAGCCAGACGATTGGTCAGACGGTGGGGCACACAAAAGATGATCTCGAAACGCTGGTGCTCCCGCATGCGCAAACCATTGAGGTGAGCATCCTGCTAACGGATTCAACGCTGACCGGCGCGGCTCTCGATGAAAAATTCCAGTTGGTCCGGCGATACGATGCGCTTTTTTCCACGCGACTCGATTCCGGCACCGGAAAAACAATCCTGGTATGCAAGGATGAGTCTCACCTGCGCCGGGTCATCAGACGGCTGAAAAGAGAGATGGCATTCGATTTGGCAACACCGGTTGGCGGCAAATTGCAGCCGCTGACTATCGGATCCGAATACATGCCATTGTCTAGCTATTTGTCGAGTTTAGCAAAAGTGCTCATCGGGGCGATTCTGTTTTTGCTGATCTGGAAATTTGCAGCTAAAACCGGCACTGGTTGGGCACGAGTCATTCGGATTTTTCTCGTCCTATTCGCTTCGGCTGCAAGCTTCCATTATTTAATTCAGCCAATGTTGGGTTTAAATTATGAGCGCATCCCCAATCGATTGATGCTGCACTGGTGGGGAATGCTCGGTTTAGCCATCAAAGGCGGGCTCTGGATGGGCATGCCCGGCGTACTGATCGGAATGGCAGCCAGTCGCAGCCAATACACGGTGAAAGAAATTTTCCTGCTGCTCATTAGTGCTCTCGGTGCCGGGGCGCTTGGCATGCTCCTGCTCAATCGCCCGTTATCGTTTCAGGAAGGCTTGTTCCCACCGATTTACTTTTCCCGCTGGTGGGATGCCAAGCCGCGGACCGAAAGCTGGGCTGGACTCTGGGCGGCGTTGCTGCTGCTGTTGTTCTATGCGAAATATGTGAAAAAGGATCCCACCGCCCTCAAGATGGGGCTCTGGGGTATCTTTGCGGGTCAGGGATGGTGGATGGCAAATTATATCCAGGTCTGGGGACACTTCACATCGCTCTGGAATACCATGCGCTGGATCAACTGGTGGGGGTACATGGAAATCGGCTTCGGACTGATCGCAGGAGCAATTTGGGGTCTGGGCTGGCAGCGGATTGAGCGCGACGATACAGATCCGGCGGTTCAGAAGCAGCCCGGCAAAGGCGTGCTCATTGCGCTTGCCATCATCATCATCGGGTGGATCGGTATCGAGTTCCTGGCGGAAGAAAATGTCATGCATCTTAAATGGTTCGGATGGAATTTATGGACCAACTGGTGGTATGCCATTCTCATGCTGCTGCTGGTAACCACTGCCTGGCTGGAAACAAAATGGCAACTCGCTTTCATCCTGGTCTACTGCTCCTGGATTTCCACAACCAATGTCGGTCTCAAGCTGGTTGAAATCGGTCTCATCCCGCTCTGGGTATTGATTTCAGTGGCTGTGCTGGTGGTAGTGGGCATGGCTGCGCTAACCGTGCGATTTTATAAAAAGTCGATCTCGGTTGGCGCACTTGCGGCACTTCTCACCTGGATCCATATAATTTTCTTCTGGTTCAAGCATTATCCCGAAAGCCTGTTTAACGTATCACAAGCAACCAAAGAAGCACACGGATTTTTCTATTGGTGGTACAGCGGCGGCAGCAACAGCCCTCTGCATATTATTATGATTCTCATGCTGATAGCCTTTCTTATGTTGCTGCGCTCGCCGAAAGAAACACAACCAGTGGCTTGATTTGCCGGGGGGATAAATTGCTTGATATGGAACGAAGTTGTAATTTATCGCCACTATTCACCAACTAAATCATTCCCGCGAAATTCCTTTTTTTGCCAAAGGACTGCCGCAAGCGCTGCGATCAATAAAAATATTCCGGTGTTCTCACACAAAAGCAGTGTGAAAAGACCGGAATGAATGCGGCTCAGGAGGACTACTTAAATTGGTATCATTTGGTAAAAAAGCAAACTTCTCGTTTTTTATTTGAAGCGTCACTCCATGCGACTGTGGCTTAAGGTGGTTCTTATTTGCAATCAACATCCCATTTACTTCCATCTATTACAACATCGCCATTTGCATTCCACCTAAGTTTATAGGTGTAATGACTTCTAAAATTATTGTCCGGTCCCTTGCCGATAACCCGGTATATATTTTGATTGGTTACGACAAATGGCAGTGTATCCGAAATAACAAAATTCCATGTGTTTTGGGCTAAACCTGAAATTTGATATGTATCACCAGTTGTCAGTCCGACTCCCTGGCAGTTTTGTGGATTTTCGTGTATCGTTACATGCCACTTATCATCACTATCAATCAGATAATGGACCATAATATGCATTGTGCCTGAAGTTGCAACCTGTTCGCCAGCTCCTCCTGCCGCGCATGGAACATCCCATATTTCAGTCATTGGATCTTTCAAGTTTATTTTTCGAAGTGTAGTGGCTTTATTCAGGCTACTTGGCGCATTCTCTTCAAGTGAAGTTGCTGACACCGGATTCTGTGATTTTTGACATCCTGAAGCGATAAGCCCCAGGACTGCTATCAACAGGATTAAACAGCATAATCTTTTCATTGCTATGTCCTCCGTTGTTTTTGTGTTGAATAATATTGTCTGAATTATCCGTGCGCTTAAAAGGTCATAAAAAAAATCGCGTCCGGACATTCTTTCCTGCTTTTGAAATTCTACATGTAATGCATGATTTTATTAGCACTTGCATCAAAAATCCTGGCGCAAGCAATGGGCACCACCTCCCATAGAAAATGCTTTAACAACATTTTTGTTGTACGCGGCAAATAGCCTAATCCTTCACACAACGGACGGAGTAGCCATAATGAATATTGCCACTGACACGACTTGCAGCTTCCGCATCGTGCTGGAGAGCGCGGAACCACGCTAAAAGAGACGTGCGCTCCGTAGAACTCCAAAAGAGCGCCAACCTGCCTTTGCTTTGGAATTCACCCTCGACAGCTCGGGTTCCGGCAGGCAAAGCGGACAGACCGCTGGAGTTGGTAGCGCCTGTGTTAGGTTGTTCCCAGTGTGTCGTTCCTATTTTTTTCATTTTGGCGCCGGCAACAGCCTCACCTCCGAGATAATCTGTCAGTGCTTTCCACTCGTCATCTGACGGTGCGTGCCAACCCTCTGGCGCCAGACAGCGGGGATCGTTGACCGCATACCAGTTGTAGAGATGCCCATAAGTTTCGGAGTTCGCTGGATCATTGTCATAGCTGCAGTAAGCTCCCGTTGTGAGGCTCACCCAGGCGCTGTCATCGGTCACATTGGGAATGGCATCCCCGTTGCGGTAATGGGTCACTTTCAGGTTTTCTTTCAGCCACCATTGATTGCCGATTTTTACTATTTGATAGGTATTCCCATCAACGTCCGTAACCGCTGCTGGCGCCTCTTCGGGTTCGGTAGGATTGCTATCCTTCTTATCGCATGTCATTACACAAAAGCCAATTGAAATGATCAGAATAAAGAAAAACGCGTCGATTGTTTTTGGTACTCTCATCTGCGCCTCCATTGTTGAGTTATAGAGTGATTTCTGTTTGCTGCATTTATAAGCAATTCAAAGCGCATGCCACACAGCTTGAAATAAAACAGCCCGTTAATTTCCGGGTTTAACAGGCTGTTATTAAATAAATAAAACAATGATTTAATTTTGCATGAAATCTTGTGGGAGATGAGAATATTATAGCAAATGAACTATAATTATAGCAAGCAAACTAGAGGGCTTTTTTTAATGAGGATGACTAATGACTTTGACTTAATTGAAATTAGGCGTTAGCATTTATTTAAAATTGTGCGGATCGATTCCATAGCGGGTCATTTTACTATGGAAATTTGCAAAATGGATCCCGGCTGCTTTGGCTGCCTGGCTGATATTTCCTTTCGCTGTTTTCAAACAATCCAGGATAAATTCGCGTTCGAACGTTTCGATGACGCGCTGCTTGGCAATCTTAAAGGATGAGGGATTTTCATCGGAATTTGAAACAATTGCGTCCTGTTGTATTTCGGCAGGCAAATGATGCGGTTCGATTGATCTTCCTTCGGTCATGATGACCGCGTGCTGAATGATATTTTCCAATTCACGGACATTACCCGGGAAGTCGTGCGCTAAAAGACATGCCTCAGCGCGTTCTGAAATTTGCAGATCATTTTTGCTGTATTTTTTACTGAAAACGGTCAGGAAATGTCGGACGAGTAAGGGGATGTCGCCTTTACGACTCCTGAGGGGAGGCACATTGAGCTTAATGACATTCAACCGATAAAATAAATCTTCCCGGAATTTTCCTTCTTTAACAAGTGCTTGCAAATTTTTGTTGGTCGCGGCAACAACGCGAACATCGCAGTAACTAATCGTGTTGCTTCCCACCCGGGAATATTCTCCTGTATTCAACACCCGGAGCAATCTCACTTGCAGTTCAGGAGACATCTCACTGATTTCATCCAAAAAAATGGTGCCTCCCTCGGCAGATTCGAACCAACCTTTTTTGTTCGCGATTGCACCGGTAAAAGCGCCGCGAACGTGACCGAAAAGATCGGATTCCAGCAAATTCGCCGGAACGGCACCGCAGTTGACTGGAATAAATGATTTGCTTCGCCGCCTGCTATTGATATGTAGTGCGTGCGCGATTAATTCTTTTCCTGTTCCGCTCTCGCCCTGGATGAGAACTGTCGCGTCCGTATCTGCCACTCGGGAAATCGTTTGAATATCGCCACCATTTCAGGATGATGCCCAATGATGGCATCAAAGCCGTACTTGTTTCGGAGTTCATTTTCAAGCAGACTGAAATGATTGAGTAATTTTTTCTCTCGCAACGCAGTGTGGGCGGCAAGTGAAATAAAATCGCTAAAGCTTTCAGCGAACTGACATAAGTCCGGCGTGAAGGCAGCCTCCTTTATCCGATTATCAAGATAAACCACGCCAAAGATATTATTATCATGACAAAGCGGTAGGCAGAGCACGGACAACAATTTCAAACGGGCAGTACTGCGACTTTTTTCCAGCTTTCTATTGCTCATGGCATTATCCAGACAAATAGAATCGCCACTGTTTTTTACGCCATTTATAATGGTTTGGCTGATTTCGAATTCCGGATTTTCAAGCGATTCCTTGTTCAGATTGCGGTACGTTTGAAATAATGGCTGAACGTTATCATCGAACAGGATGATTAGTCCACGTTCAGCATTGGATATTTCGATAACCTCATCGAGCGCAATCGTTAAAATCCGGTTAACATCCGATTCTGAAAGTACCCGTCTGCCGATGGCGAAGAGCTGTTGGAGGAAATTGTTGTGAATCATAGGCATTATTCGGAAGTCTCCGCAATTCAATTCAGTGTAATCGATCGAAATAAATTAAAAGCCAACCTCAAAACCAAGCCGCACTGTCATGGGTGGTTGAAATTTATAAGGTTCAAGATAAGTTGCATTTTCACTTAACTGGTTGCCTTCAGAATCGGCGATGAGGTAGTGGCGTTGCTCGATATCAACGACGTCCCTTTGACTCGCTAAGTGGAATATATCCAAAATAAGACGTTGATAGCCAAAACTTCTAATCGCCTTATTCAGATTATAGCTAAACCTGAAATTCAAATCCCAAATTGATGGTGTTCTGCCCGCAGTACCTCTTTTCACCAGGAACGTGTGAAAGGGCGTTCCCCAAACAGATCCGCCAAACTCATTCAAAGGCGTTCCGGTTTGCCATGAAAAAAATGAGCCAATCGATAAACCGAAGTCAAAGGCATAAGAACCGATAAATTTAAATGAATGTGTTCGGTCATTTGGCAATAAGCCTGTGCTATTCGGCAATTGTTCAACCCGACAGAGCGTTCTTGTCGAATTGGGAAATTCAAGCCGATGTTCAGCATCGTAAACACCGCTGTAATTTCCGTAATTTCGAGATAATACATACGAATCGATAAAATTAAACCTTTGATTTCCGGTTCTTTCCAGATTCACTTCAAATGAAGTATAGCTGCGGGTAAACTTCGAAAATTCACTTAGCTCTCACTTTCCGGGATTTCCGAACAGGATGTTATTATTCTCATCAACTATACTTTGAATCACCTGACCCAATACCCGATATGTACCATTAACACTGATTTTAAGATTGCCGGCAATTTCTCTGTCGTAGCCCATCAGAAATTCATCCACATACTGACCTTCTAGATTATCGACGCCGCTTACAATACCCTGGGTAAAATCAAGAAGCGTATCGCCAACAGCGGTTTTGAACCGTGGATCCTCCTTGTACATTATCGCAAATTCATTTCTGGGTATAAAGTGAAAATACAAGAATTGAGTGGGAATTTGTTCATAAAATCGTCAGTAGTGTCCATAAACCTGTTGAGTGCCGACTTTTCCTGGCTGATATATAAATCCCAATCGAGGCTGAAGTTGATTGGTTATATTTTGGACATTATGTCCGTTTGCATCGTAGAAATATTGACCATCCCATCTGATCCCAGTATTAATTTGCAGTCTGGAAGCAACTGCCCAGGAATCCTGGAAATAAGCCGAAGGAATGCGACTTGAAACTTCACCATCCATATAATGATAAGCAGAGCGAAATAATTCTGCATGATATTCAACTACATTTTCTTTTTTGGTGAATGAATCCAGCGTATTGGTTTCGTATTCAACTCCTGTTTTTAACGTATGCTTGCCAATCAACAGCGTACCGGACAGATCGAAATTGTACCTGTTGCTTCGGTATTGGAAACGGTTATAATAGCCACCGGATTGAGTGCCATCGGTAAGATTCGTGAACCACGGCTCAGAATTCTTTCTGTTTTACCCACATTACTCTGTTTTGCGCTATATCGAGAAAGACCGCCTTCAATAAAAAGTTTTCTGCTAAAGACATGCCTGGCAGTGAGCGACAGGTTCATTCCGCCATCTTCAAGCTTTCCCAGAATAGGATCTAGGTTGAGAAGCTTTTTGGGCATCGGCAAAGAATAAAGGGATGGTGCGACGCTTTCGCGATAACTGGGATCACCAAAAACTGATAAAATAACAGCCGAATTCTCGGAAGCCCGCCACGTTAATTTACCGGCAAACACGTGCCTGTTGAATGTGTCATCCTACATTCCGAAATCAGTGATACCGATGCTCTGTTTTTCACTGAAGTAATTGTAAGCGATATAAAACCAGAGCTTGTCACGAGCGATTGGACCGCTCAAACTCAGGCCCAGATCGTTCGTTGTATAGTTTCATATTCAATAAGACCTAATTTCGGTTCACCACGCATGGCGTCATTCGCTATAAAACCAAAGAATTGACCTGAAAAATCATTGCCGCCAGAAGATGTCACTACATTGATGATGCCTCCGAGGGCACTTCGGTATTCAGGCGCATAGCCCCCGGTTTTAATTTCGACTTCCTTGACAAAATTATAGGGAAGGTATGAACTTGTCCTGCCAAAATTGGGATCAGTCGTATTCATCCCATCGATAAAATATAGATTCTCCAAGCCGGTACTTCCGGCAATCGTCATGTCATCTCCCAAATAACTGACTTTGGCTTGTGATGATAAGACCGCTAATGAGCGATGATCGCGCTGCACCGGCAGTTGCTCGATGGATTTGAGATCCAAATTCATGCCGTTCGTTGTTGTTGTCGGATCGATAAGCGGTCGATTCGCTGTAATGGCGACTTCTTCCATTTCCAATGTTCGGGGGGAAAGCTTTACCTCTCCCAGGGTAGTCGTCTTGCCCAGCCGAATGCGCACCGGCTCGATTTGCACGGGTTGATAGGCGATATGATTTATTTGAATAGAATAATGCCCCACCTCCAAAGCGATGATTCGAAAATAGCCTGACTCATCCGTCGCTGCGCCACGAATGCCCTGCTGTCTTTCACTTGAAGCGATAATATTTACCGATGGAATCGGATCACCGTTCCCGCCTACAATTCTACCCACAAGATTCCCGGTTGTATGTTGCGCATAGATGGAGCGAAAACAAAGCAAAATAAACATAATCGAAAAAATGGTTTTCGTATTCATTGTGTACCTTTCGATAAGTGCCCATTTTTAATGATTACTATTCCGGAAAATTAAGCTTATTCATGATATCTTCAAATTCAGGTTCGGATTTTATCTTTGCAAACCATCGATTCTGAGCGACATACATACTGCTAATTTGAGGAGAACCGATCTCATACGCTTTTTTAAACCAATATATAGCCTCCTCCACGTTATTCAGCGTGGCATGAATCACAAAAAAATTGAATGGATCAACGTAGCGATTTTGGGAAAGCTCATCGAGTTTTGCTAGTGTTTTTCTTGCCTCCTCTGGCTTCCCCAGTTTTGCCTGGCACGCTGCCAGTGATGCATGAACCCAGGGATCATCATATTTATCCAGACTGGTTGAGGTTTCTATGAATTTAAATGCCAAGTCAGGTTCATTTTTCCAGGTATAATTCCAGGCAAGAAAAATATTGATCCATAGATCTGATTCGTTTAATTCCAAAGCACGCTGGAGGTTTTGAATGGCTAAATCATATTTCCCGTAGAAAAAATACGCTAAACTGAGGATATGAATAGAAGTTATATCAATAGGATTGAGTTGCATCGTTAATTTCGTTCGTGCTATGCTTTCTTCAAATCTTCCCATAAATATTAAAAAACGGCAGAATTCTGAATGGGCGTAAACATCGTTTGGATTAAGTTCAAGGGCACGGCGGTATGACACTTCAGCAGCTTGCCAGTTCCATTCTAGCAACCATTTTATTCTTCCTATAAGCACATGAATATCGGATGAAAATTTATCCAGCGATAATGCTCTCTCAGAATAGCTTTTCGATTTTTGATATGCTTCTCGCGGAGTGATGACACCCCAGCCACCATACGTCGTATAAACAAATCCAAGCCTGGCATATACCGGGGCGAAATTTGGATCGAGTGCTAGCGACTCCTCATAATATTTTATTGCTTTCCGCGCATCTATAAATTGTAAACCGTTGCCATGCAAAAATCTTTGATACGCCTGAGGATTTACATGCCGTTCTTGTTCAAATTGACTTTTTTCAAGCGCTGTCAATTTGATATCTAATTCTTTCGCAAGGTCCCGGGCGAATTGACTGTGAAGCAATAGAACATCTTTGTAATCACAATTGTAACTCTTGCTCCAAATTTGGCGCTCAGGATCGCCTCAATAAGTTTGACACTCACTCTCACGCTGTCGTTGGTTTGAATCGCAGCTCCCTCTACCACTGCCTTCACATTTAACTCATCCGCAATTTCGGGAATCGATTTTGGCGCTTTTTTATACTGCATCACCGACGTTCGGGATATCACCCGAAATCGCCCGATTTTGCCCAGTTCATTTATCAGCGCATCCGTCATCCCGTCTGAAAAAAAGTCCTGCTCAGGATCGCCGGTCAGATTTGCCAGCGGCAGAATAGCGATTGCATCGATAGCAGCTTCCGACCTGTCTGCAAACCAGTAAATCTTTCCGAAACTCAACAACGCAATAAGCAACAGGATGGAAATGCCTGACATGTACTTGTGTTTTTTAATGAAGGCTCGCAAGGGAGTGCTGCGAGATTTGGCAACTATCGCTCTATTCTTCGCCTTCAAATCAGCAAGGATTGTCCCGGCACTTTGGTAGCGCTGTTCCCTGTCCTTCACCAGACACTTTGCCACGATGCTTTTTAAATACTCAGGGGAATCTGTGTCGCCTTTATCAAATGGCTCGGGATGCTGATTAATAATAGCGTTCATCACTGTCCGTTCCAGCTCACCCCTGAACGGCAGATGCCCGGTGAGCATTTCATACAGCACCATACCGAATGACCAGATATCGGTTCGATGGTCGACTTCCTCGCCGCACGCCTGTTCCGGTGACATGTATGAAACCGTGCCCAGCTTGGTCCCGCTTTTGGTGATTTTTTTCTTGCCGATAAATTTGACCAGCCCGAAGTCCATGATTTTGACCTGTCCATCGTCTGTCACCATGATATTGGCACTCTTGATATCGCGATGGATAATGCCATGCTCGTGCGCGTTTTGCACGCCCGCTGCGATCTGGATGGCGATATCCAACGCCTCATCAATCGGCAGCGCTCCCCTTGCCAGTATGTCATCCAGATTTTTACCTTCAATGTAATTCATGGAAATGAATGTGAGGTCATCCGACTCATCAATCTCATACACGGTGCAGATGTTGGGGTGATCCAATTTGGCAGCAGCCTGAGCTTCTTTGATAAGCCGAGCTTTTGCATCCGGATCACCAGTTAAATCCGAATGCAGAAATTTGAGGGCAACAATGCGGTCAAGCTTGGTATCCCGCGCTTTGTACACAACGCCCATGCCGCCTTCGCCGATCTTTTCAAGTATTTCATAGTGGGAAATTTTTGTGCCAACCATTTCAGTTTACTCCAAAGCTAAGCTGCCGCTTTTCAAATACATGATCGCGACTGGTATTTCACACACCAAAAATAAAAGTTGATCCGCTTGCTGGTTAAACATGCATGTATAACAAATGGGCAATTTTTTTGATAATTGTCAAGTTATTTTTTTCTATTGTATTATTATTCTTCATATTTTTAACAGCTCAAATCCCTGAAGATGTTGGAATATCCTGCGAGAGAATCAAATCGGCAAGATTTTTGGCAATGTCACGCCGGTTGCTAAGGGTGATTTCGGTTGTTTGATGGGCTTCCTAATCCGGAATTTGGGAAGGAATACACCAGGAATTATAATGAGCAAATGAAAATTGTTGACTTTTAATTTAAGATTTATTATATTTATCAGCTATTTTATAGAGTGACTTAAGCCATTCGCCACCGTAGCTCAGTTGGTAGAGCAACTGATTCGTAATCAGTAGGTCGACGGTTCGAATCCGCCCGGTGGCTTTAAGTTTATCAAAAATTAAAGCCCACTTCAAAGGTGGGCTTTTTTATTAGGTATAGGAATGCTACTAAAATATTACGATAATTTGATGGCTTTTGTTCACAAGTGTCGCTTAAACTATCTCGGATAGCTTGCCCCTGTTGCTCAAGGAACAGCAGGCTCCCCGTTTATAAAAACATTCTTCATTTTCAAGTCAACAATGTGATCTATTTTAGTCCCATTCTCGACACCGTTAAATTCGCAATCTTTGATATTTATATTCGAAATCGGCGAGCGCTCATAGCCAGCAAAATAGAGTGCATATTTGCTTTTTTGGCTCGTAATATGACTGAGATCAATATTCCTGACAATAGGAGTGTACTGCCCGACATCACCTTCTCCGTAATGAAAAAATATTCTGATCACCGCGTCGCTGACTTCCCCCACAGCAACATTTCGCATGAAAATATTTTCTACGATGCCGCCTCTCATCGAATTTGTCTTAATCCTCAGCGCACGTTCCAGATTAGGGCTATCCATGACACAATCTTCCGCAAAGACATTGCGGCAACTGCCTGAGATTTCACTTCCAATCACCACGCCGCCGTGTCCGTCTTTCATGGTACAGCCCTGGATTATGATATTTTCGCTTGCCACATTCACCCGCCTGCCATCGGCATTTCGTCCCGATTTAATGGCGATACAATCATCACCAGTATTGAAATAGCAATTTTTTATGAGCACATCTTTAGATGATTCCGGGTTGCAGCCGTCATTATTGGGACCATGACTGATAATTGTAACATTTTGAACGGTCACATTTTCACAGAGCACCGGATGTATTTCCCACATCGGGGAACGTTTTATAGTCACGCCTTCAATTAAAATATTTTTGCATTTGTAAGGCTGTATGAAATTGATCCGCAGGTAATGTCCTTCGCCAAAAATTCTATCTTCCACCGGAATCCCATCTTCAGCCATCTGAAATAGCGCATCTCGATCTATATTTTGATCCGGATTTAGTGGAGACGCCCCAAACTCTATTTTACCTGCCCAACTCCACCAGATGGTGCTATCCGCCTGACCATCCAGCGTTCCTTCTCCGGTGATAGCTATGTTTTCCTGTTCGAAGGCATAGATAAATGGTGAATAATTCATGCATTCCACTCCTTCGAACCGGGTGAATACGACTGGCAGGTATTTTTTTGTATCATTGCAAAAGAGGATTGTCGCATTCTCTGTAATATGCAAGTTTACATTGCTTTTCAGATGGATCGCACCTGTCAGAAATATTCCGTTCGATACGGTGACGCGCCCGCCACCTGCAGCATGACATTTTTCGATTGCGTTTTTGAATGCTCCTGAGCAATCTGTTTTGCCATCGCCATTCGCGCCAAAATCTGTAATCGGAAAATCGTTTGCCGGGAATTCAGGCGGCACGATACGACTTAAAATCTCGGGCACCTGATTCCAGCTTATTTCAAGTTCCGATGCGTTCTGGCAGCCGAAAAAATGAACCGAAAATAAAGCCAGTCCAGCCAGTACTAACTTCACATATCCAATTCGGTTATTTTGTCTTCTGAAAATCGAATTCACAATATCACCCATTATTTGATGTTACAATTCGCTGTGAATAATATGGTTAAAAGCAACAAGGCAAATGTGAGACGTGAAATTAATTAGCCTGGTCTACTGAAATTATAATTTGCTAATCGACCGATGCTGGTTATTCCAGAAACACAGCATCCTTATTTGAATTGTCTCCATATTCGACCGCAATTTTTGCAGATGATAAATCTGTTTTCATCACACGAATGCTTTTCGTATCCTTGCCTTTTACTTTCATAAAAACATTTGTATTTTTGGGACAGAAACCATTTTCAATTAAAAATTTTTTGCTTTGATTTAAAGAATAAACCTCACCTTGTTTCGGCTTGATTTTGACATTTTTTAATACAAAATTGGCTGCGTACAGCGACTCGAATCCTTTTTCAGAAGAAATAGCCATATTCGTCATCGTAATATCCTGGATTGGCATTTCAGGTAGTCCTGCAACCAACACAGCTTGTTTCGCTCCCACACAATAGACGCTATCCATATAAAATTTTTCAAAGCGTGGCGTTGTTTCGGTAACTGGAACGACTTGGTTAAATGCTCCAGTATTTTCGTAATGGGTGTCAAACAAAATGGCTTCATTCACGATGTCTTTCATATAAATATTTTTGATGTGAATACTTTCTACCAAACCGCCTCGATCCCGACCGCTTTTGAATCGCAAACCAACGTCCGTTCCAATGAAATTGCAATTTTTGATGTAAATATTTTTCATGCCCGCGTCGGTGTTGCTGCCGATGACAAATCCGCCGTGCCCATGATAAACAATGCAGTCGGAGATCACAATATTACTCAGCGCCGGCTCGTTTGAATTTTTCTTCATGCCTGATTTCATGCAAATCCCGTCATCGCCGGCGGTCACCTTGCATTTATAAATCAGAACATTTTTGCCGCAGTTTATATCGATTCCATCACCGTTTTGCGCCCACCATTCATTATTCACTTTGACATCTCTGATTACTACATCTTCGCACCAGTTGGGAACCAACGCAAATTTGGGCGAATTTTTAACAGTCACCCCATCGAGCAATACTTTTTTGCAGTTAATCAAAAGCACCATATAAGGACGGAGGTATTCTCTCGCCGGCAAATAATCCTCCGCTGTGAGTTCTTTTTTCCTTTTGCTGGCTTTTAATCGCTTCAAGTACTGTGCGCCATCCATAGCTTCTTGGGAGTGCCACCAGATTTTGCCTTCTTTTTCAACCACGCCTCCTGAATTTACCAGAGCTTTCCATTGGGATTCTGTGGTTTTAAATTTTTTAACCGGGCGCCAGCTTTCTCCCGAGCCATCCAGAATGCCATCGCCGGTAATGGCGATATTTTCAAGGTTAAAGCCGTAGACCGGGGATGCTACGTTGAATCCGCGTTCAGGCGCTTTGATGATCGGATATTGAGTATGATCGGGCGTAAATAGGATTAACGCGCCTGGCTTCAGATGAAGATTGATATTGCTTTCCAGCCTGATAGGTCCGGTCAACCACATTCCCGATGGCACGATAACTTTGCCCCCTCCGGATTGAGCACATATCTCGACTGCTTTGTGAATCGCGTCGGTATTCAAGGTATGCCCATCTCCGACCGCTCCGTAATCAACGATATTAAAAGACCGTTCGGGAAATTCCGGGAGCTGAATTTCGGACATTTTAAAAGGAATATTTTTGAGACAGGCATGAACCTCCAACTGAAGATTGGATTGGGCATTTAAATTGAAATAGAAAATTATCATAATCAGGATAACTGTGATGAACATTCGGCTGAAAACGCGTTTTAGCCATCTTTTCATAATACCTTATCCTCGCCTTGTTTGAAGTTTCTCGTTCCCCGGCTCTGGATTAGAATGCACAGCTTGAGGCGCTGCATCAAGAAAATAAAAATTCAAAAGTGCGGCAGCGCCGCAACGACACACTCTCTGCGGGACACTGGGAGCAAGAGAAAAGAAGGTGAATTTTTGCAATTTAACTAGTATTTTCTTCTCATACATTCGAGACTATTTCGCCAGCATCAGCTTGCGTGTTTGCACAAGACTACCGACTTTAAGCTGGTACAGGTACACACCGGAACTTATTTGCTGCCCTCTGTCATCACGACCGTTCCAGGTTACTTCGTAGGCACCTGCATTTTGACTGTCAGTGATCAACGTTCGAACCAATTGCCCGTTGGTATTGAAAATCATAAGATCGATTTCGCTGAGCTTCGAAAGCTTATAGTCGATGACTGTCGTCGAATTAAATGGATTGGGATAATTCTGCTCTAGCTGAAACAACTCTGGTTCCATCCTCCCTGCTATGTCCACTCTGCTTGAATAGCTACTTTCAAATGCGCCGAGGTCCGGTCCTTCACCGTTAAAAGGCATACCGAGGGGGACGCCGGCATCAATCAGGTCGCTGCCTTGTGCCAGGTGCAAGAAATCGATATCGGGCAGGCTGCCATCTGCCTGACGGGATTCAGCAGCTAAATTAATATCAAGGCTTAAGAAATCATCCGCATTTACAACAAAAGGGGGAAGCCAGCTATTGGTTTCCTGAATAGCAAAACTCCCCAACTGGACGCTGCCATCATAGGACACACAATTTTTGATGGTTAATGTTTGCTCTGGATTGAGCACTCGCTGAATTCTATAGTTAGCCGTCTGGTTGTTATAGCCGGTACAATTCAGCAGCGTCATGGAACCGACATTATTATTCTGGTCAAATCCTTTATTTTTGTTATTAAACGCCACACAGTTTATCAATATATTATGATGCATCAACTGCTGGCTGTTACCGCTATCCCCGCCACCCATTTTAAATCCGTTGCCATTCGCATCGGGACCAGGATCCGTACCATCTTTCAAATAACCGTTGCCCCAGGTCCAGCAATTCTCCAGTGTGGTCATCACATCGTCGGCGCCGCGCAGGTAGCCATCCCAGCCGTCATCGCAATTGCCCCAGGAGCGGCAGCCATAAAAATAATTGCCGCTGCCGACCGCAAGCTTCGGCGCAAATCCATCTGCATCAGCATAATCAGGCGGATCAGCATTAAAGTATGAATCGCAATTGATGATTCTGTTATCTGCCGAACCGTTACTCAATTGCAGACCAGTATCCCTGTTTTCGTAAAATGCACATTGCTCAATTATATTATTTGATCCGAAATTGATCTCCATGCCATTATCGCCGGCGCCTTTTACCTGCAATGCTTTGATGTGCCAGTAATTGGAACGTATGCTAATTCCTTTGGAGCCGAAAGCCTGGTTTGAAAAATCCAGAATGGGGATTTCATCATTAAAAGCGGTTAACGTGATAAGCTGATCTTCAGTGCCGCTTTTTGCCGCACTGATCGTTATCGTACTTGTAATTTCGTAAGTGCCGCCGCGAACATAAATTGTATCTCCCGGCATCGTTGCGGAAATTGCCATTGGAATAGTTCCGAACGGTTGCTCTATGGTGCCGGGATTTGTATCATCTCCATCCGTTGCGACATATATTTGAGCATATAAAAGATTGATCAAAATTAATTGATAGCAGATTAAAAAAACAACTTTTTTCACTTTTCATATACCTATCATGGCTTAATTACAAAAAGACCGGCTGCCTGAGGCAACCGGTCAATTGATTTACATTTTTCCTCAAAAAGCAAGAGGCATGTTACTTCATTAAAATAAATTTTCGAACAGACACGAAATCTCCAGCCGAAATCCGGCATAAATATTCACCGCTTGCCAAACCATCGGCGTTCCACAGGATTTCATAAGCTGCAGCACGCTGTTTTTGATTTACGAGTACTGCCACTTCGCGACCCATTACATCATAAACTGTTAATGTAACATGGACTTCCCTGGGTATATCATAGCGAATAGTCGTCGACGGATTGAAGGGATTGGGGTAGTTTTGCATTATTGCAAATTCCGTTGGGACTACCTCCGATTGCTCCTCAACCGAGGTCGGAACCAGAAGACTTCCGCCTTCATACGAAATAGATCCATCAGGTCCCAGGGTAAAAGGTATGGTATTATCGAACACACCTGCCATGAGTCTCAGTACACCGTTTATTGTTGTTTCTTGTGAGAGCTTTACGCCTGCTTCGTTTTTAATTGCCAATCCGTTTACAGTCATTGGCATGAGCGTGCTGGTGACTTGCGCTGTGGTTCCGTTAAATATGTAGTTTGCGCCTTCCTCAAAGGTGACAGCGCCAGTTGTTTGCACTGCGCTGGCGATTCCACCTTCATGAGCCGTTGCCAGCGCAGCTTCATTATCCAATACGAATAAGCCATTGCCGCCCAGTTCACTCAGTCCAAAGTCAAGCGTGGTGCCATTGGCGACTTCGATTGCCAAACCGCCACCGCCATAGGTTACTTCGGAAAGTGCGAGGGTTTGCACGCTGTCCTGGCTGTCAAATACAAACCAGGCATTATCTGCATTGGAATTTTGGGTGGTTGCTGCTTTCATTGAGAAATCACCTTTATGCATGAACCAGCGTGTGGAGCCGGAACCATTTCCCTGCGAACCTCTTGCGACAGAAAAGTTACCGCCGGTGACAACGACATTACCATAGTGATGAACCTCGAAAACGGTAAGCGCGTTACCCGTGCCCTGCGTTTCGAATGCGCCGGCTTCGACAATCACATCGCCCATTATGGTGACAATCGATGTATCCCCGGCAGAAGCAGACGTCAGTCGCCAACGTGAAGCACCTGTGTCTACCACTTTGATATTGCCACCAATGGTAACATCATCCAGACCCAGGTCACGATTTGATACTAAATTGGGTGTATCGAGTATGATGTTATAATAATTCTGGTTTCGGTTACCCGGAGCCGATCCGGTGGTCCCGGTCATCAACAAGGTCGAACCTTCATTCCAGACACCATTCGGAATGCTTCCTTCATCCCGTGCATGTTCATAAACCGAACCGTCTTCGAATTTTAGCGCTGTTACCGCAGCAAGTGCTCCTTTGTTCAACACGGTACCAGCGACCGATCCGGAGTCGGCAGTCACGCTTGCAAGGGTATCGAGCTTCATCACTGCGCCGGAAGATACAACCAGTTCCACGCTCGAGAGTGTATCGTTAAAGGAGACACCTTCGGGATTGGCAATCGTCAGCGTGCCGAGCGTATCAGGAAGCAACATACCGGGAACCTGGGCAGCTTGTCCGTTGAAAGTGAAGTTTGCCAATTTGCTGAACGTGAGTTCCCCGCTCGTTTGCAGGTTGCCATCAATTCCGGTCGGATGGGCGCTCGCGAGTGTTGCACAGGCGGACAGGATAAAATTGCCATTACCGCCAACAGCGGTTGTATCCATATTTAGCGTTGCAGCGCTATCAACTTGAATTGGCAAGCCACCACCATCATACGTCACATTGGACAGTGTCAGGTTTTGAATTCCTGCTTCTTTCGCAAATATAAAAGTTGCTCGCCAGGGATTCGAATTTCGTGTCGTTGCATTGGAGATCGAAAAATCGCCTTCGAGCAAATACCATTTTGTTGATCCGGTACCAGATTCTCCACCCTGACTTCCCCTGCTGACAGCGAAAGTTCCGCCGGTAACATTAACATTCCCATGGTGATTGACTACGACTTCAGTCTGGCTTGATGTACCTTGTGTCTCAAGAGACCCATCTACAACGATGACATCACCCATAATCGTGATGACACCTGAAGAGCCGCCAACCAATCGCCAGCGCGAACTTCCCGAATTTAACAGCGTGAGATTTCCACCAATCGTGTGACCATCCAAACTCATATCGCGGTTCGAGCTGAGACCTGGTGTATTGAGTGTGAGGTTGTAGTAGTCCTGACCCCGATTCTCAGGCGTACTGCCAGTGATGCCGGTAAATAATGCTGTAGAACCTTCCGCCCATGTAGCTGTTGGTACGCTGCCTCCATCGCGGGCGTGTTCATAAACTGCGCCATCCAAAAATGTAAGCGTTCCGAGTGGCTCTATTTCCCCTTCATTAATGAAGAGACCGTTGGCGCTGAAATCACCCGCTATTTTAAGTTTTGTGGAATCAGAAACTTTGAAGTGGATTTGACCGCCACCATAAGAGACATCCGTAAAAGATAACTGCTGTGAATCAGGACATGCAAATACCAGCTTTGCATTACCTGGTGTCGGATTTGAGTTTTTAGTTTCGCCATTCGACATGGTGAAATCTCCCTTAAACAGGTTCCATGTCGTGGTGCCCGAACCATTTCCCTGAGAGCCTCTGGCGACAGAAAAGTTGGCATTTGTAACGTTGATGTTGCCATATTGATTGACGATGAAGGTTGTCAATGCGTTGCCCGTACCCTGCGTTTCAAAAGAACCGCCTTCAACAATCAGATCGCCCATGATGTTGACAATAGCTGTATCACCGCCGGAAGCCGAGGTCAATCGCCAACGGGCAGTCCCTGAACTGATAACGTGGATATCACCGCCGATTGTAACATCATCCAGGGCTAAATCTTTGTTTGAGCTCAGATTGGGTGTATTTAATGTGATATTATAGAAGTTTTGATTTCTATTACCCGGCGTTTCACTGACAGTACCTGTCAGCATATAAGTTGAACCTTCATTCCATGCAGCGATTGGAATGTCGCCGCCATCCCGAGCATGTTCATAAACGGAACCCGTCAGAAAAGCAAGTGCTCCGCGCGGAATAACTTCTCCTTCATTTATAAAAAGACCGTTAACTTCAAAATCCTCACTTATAACGAGCAGGCTTGAATCAGCAACTTTAAAATGGATGTCGCCACCGCCGTATTCAACATTCGTAAAAGTAATCCGCTGGGTATCCGCACCGGCAAATACCAGCTTGGCATTGCCAGGGGTTGGATTAGAGTTTCTTGTTTGCCCATCGGAAAATGTGAAATCCCCGCCAAACAGATTCCATGTTGTCGTGCCGATACCACTACCCTGCGATCCCCGGCTGATTGAGAAATTGCCGCCTGTTACAGTGAGATTGCCATGGTGATTAACAACGACATCTGTAGCGCTGCTTGTGCCCTGGGTTTCCAACTGCGCGCCTGTTTCAACAATCACATCTCCCATAATTGTGACTGTACCGGATGAACCACCAACCAGGCGCCAACGGGATGAACCTGAACTGACGACGGTAAAATCACCGCTAATCGTGTGTCCCTCCAGAGCCAAATCACGGTTTGACGATAAATCAGGGGTATTGAGCGTAAGATTGTAATAATCCTGCCCCCTGTTGTCGGGCGCGGTGCCAGTGATGTCAGTAAACAGAGCAGTTGAACCTCGTTGCCAAACAGCCGTGGGTACGCTGCCTGCATCACGAGCGTGTTCATACGTGCTGCCATCAGCAAACTCTAAAGAACCATCCGTGACTTCGATAATTCCGGTATCAACCACTTTGACATACCCTGCGATAGTCACCGCAACATCCACCTTTACCGTATCTTGTCCGTCTACAGCAATGGTTTCGGTTCCCGTTGGAGCGGTTCCGGCTGCGACCCAGTTTGCTCCGTCAAACATTTCCCATGTTGCGGCATCGCTCCAGTTCCCGGTTGCAGCAGAGCGATAGTCTCCTGTCACCTGTGAAAAGGCAAGCCCTGAAAA
>JAFGMA010000002.1 GCA_016927835.1 Candidatus Zhuqueibacterota bacterium
CGATAATGACAAAGCTCTCATCTTTATAAATGATTTCCGACATTTCCTCTCCTCTTTCGTGAATTTCGTGTTTTTCGTGGGCTGGCTTTTGATGAGGTATGAATAAATCACTTCACCCGCTTTTGAAAGCGCAGGGTGCTCAGGGTGATGATGATGATGCCGAAGACGCTGAGTGCTGCGGCTTCGTGCCACAGGTGGATGAAACCACTGCCTTTGAGGAATATCTCCCGCACCACCGTGATCAAGTAACGCAGCGGATTCAGATAGGTGATCAATTGAATTGTATGCGGCATATTTTCCACGGGAATGAAAAATCCCGATAGCAGCAACATCATCACCATGAAGAACCAGCCCAAAAACAACGCCTGCATCTGGGTCTGGGAAACGGTGGAAACGAAAAGTCCCAGTCCGAGTGTGGTGAGCAAATACAGGAAAATGAAGAGCATCAACACCAGCATGTTGCCTTCGATGGGGATGCCGAACCAGAGCTTCGCCAGGATCATGATGACCGCTGCGTCGAGAAAGGCGATGATCACGAACGGCAGGGTTTTACCGATCATCAATTCGAGCGAACTGATCGGGGTGACCATCAATTGCTCCAGCGTACCATCCTCCTTTTCCCTGACTACCGCCATCGCCGTGAAAAACATCGAGAACACAGTCACAATCATGGCGACGATTCCCGGGATCATGAAATTCACGCTCTCCAGGTTGGGATTGAACCAGATACGAATTTCGGGCGTCAGCGTGTGAATCGCTGCTGCCAGTTGCGGCTGCTCATTCAACACATCGACGAAAATATCCTCCGAATACGATCGGATAATGTTCGCGATGTAGCCCAGGGCAATCTGGGAGCTATTGGCATCCTGACCGTCGATGAGCAATTGTACCTGCGGTTGCCGGTTCCGGGACAGGTCGTCGGCAAAGCGGTTGGGAATAATCACTGCCGCGCGGACATCCCCCCGGTCGAGATACCCGCCGATATGCTCGATATCCGGCTCGAAAACGTTGAGGTCGAAGTATCCCGAATTTTCTAGTTTCTGGATCAATTGCCGGCTGGACTTCGAATTGTCGAGGTCGCAGATCGCAATCGGAATATTTTTCACGTCCGTGGTCACTGCATAGCCGAACAGGAACATCATTCCCAGTGGTATCACGATGATGACGCGCAGCATCATTCTATCGCGGAAAAATTGCTTCAGTTCTTTTTTGATGATGAATTTCAATCGTCGCATCGATTACTCCAGTCTAGATTTAAACCGCTTTGCGCTGGCGATCATAAAAAACGTTCCCATGCAAAACAAGATGAGCATTTGCTGCCAGAGCGCTTCGATCCCGATGCCTTTCAACAGGATGCCGCGGATGATTTTCAGAAAATAGCACGCGGGAACCAGAAACGTAATCCAGCGAAGCACCGGCGGCATGCTTTCAATCGGGAAAATGAATCCGCTCAACAAAACCGTGGGCATCAGCGTAATCGCCAGCGTCATCAACATGGCTACGCGCAATGACGGAACCACCGTTGAAATCACCAACCCGAAGCTCAAGGCGGTATAAATATAAACCAGTGAAAGCAGCATCAACTGCACCAGGCTGCCTTCGAAGGGCACGTTGAACCAGGCATAGCCGACAACGAGAATCAGCAACCCGTCGATGAACGCCAGCACAATATACGGAACAACTTTGCCGATGACGATTTCATACGGGTGGATCGGCGACACCAGGATTTGCTCCAATGTTCCCATCTCTTTTTCGCGGGCGATGGTGATGCAGGTCAGCAGCGCGGATATCATCACCAAAATCATAGCGATGAGTCCCGGCACAAAAAAATGGGCGGTTTTCAATTCGGGATTGTACCAGAATTGATAGCGCACATCGATGGGCAACTGAATTTGAACCTGGCTGATTTCGGAGATGAAGCCGCTCAAAATCGTGGAGACGTAGTTTTGAATGATGGTCGCTGCCTGCGAATCGCTGCCGTCGATGATAACCTGCACCGGCGTGGCGAAATTCTTGCGCACCGACTTATCAAAAGCTTTCGGAATGATCAGCGCCACCCGGATGCGCCGGCTTTTGATCAGGTCCTCGATCTGCTCCATGGACTGACAATTTGCCGCGGGTGTGAAATACTCGCTGCTGAAAAACGTATCCAGCAATTTCCGGCTCAGGGCGCTTTGATTGTAATCGATCACCCCGGTTTCGATATCTTTGATGTCAGTATTGAATGCATACCCGTAGAGCACAATCATAAGCACCGGCATCAAAATGACGATGAGCAGCGAACGCGGATCCCGGATGATATGAATGAATTCTTTGCGAATGATGGAAATGATTCGTGTTTTCATGCCTGTCGTGTAATTATCCTGAGTTTTAATGGGATCTCGTTGAGAAATAACCTTTCAAAGTTTCAAACCTTTGAAAGATTGTCATCGATCCACCAGATGGATGAAAACGTCCTCAACGGTTTTCATTCCGTAGCGGGCTTTCAACTCCATTGGTGAGGCAATCGCGATTATTTTACCCTGATACATGATCGAAAGCCGGTTGCAGTATTCGGCTTCATCCATGTAATGCGTCGTCACGAATATCGTGGTGCCGGCATCTGCCAGCTCGTAAATCAAATCCCAGAATTCACGGCGCGAAATGGGATCGACGCCGCCGGTAGGTTCATCGAGGAACAGGATTCTGGGCTGGTGCAGGATCGCGCAGCCCAGTGCCAGCCGCTGCTTCCAGCCAAGGGGCAATTGCCTGGTCAAGGTATGTTGCCATTGTTCGAGATGCATTTTTCGGAGCATTGTTCGCCCGCGTTCTTCCAGTTGCGAGTTATCCAAGCCATAAACACCACCGAAAAATTCGATATTCTCAGCCACGGTCAGGTCGTTATAAAGCGAGAATTTTTGAGACATATAGCCGATAACGCGCTTGATTTGCTCGGATTGCCGGCTGATATCGAACCCGGCGACTGTACCTTCGCCCGAAGTGGGAACCAATAATCCGCAGAGCATGCGAATGGTGGTGGTCTTTCCGGCACCATTGGCTCCGAGAAACCCGAAAATTTCACCTCGCTGAACGTCGAAGGTGACATCATCGACCGCGGTGAACGCGCCAAATCTTTTGCTCAGATTTTTGGCAGAAACGGTTATGGTGTTTTCTTGTGTGTGCATAGGTTTAAATTCAAGTGAACGTTCCCAGCTTGTAATGGATTGATGTGGTGATGGTTACTCAGTGATCGGTAATCGGTATTCAGTGTTGGTTATTTTGGGAACAGAAGCTATCAGCTTTCTTCATCATTGAATTCAACATTCATCCGATTGAAGCATAGCGTTCAAGCCAATCTTTGCTATGCATCGCTGTTACATAACCACAATCAAAAGCCGTTTCAATCCAATGTTGCGTCTCTTGCTGTTCTCCGTCAGAATCTGTCAACTTACTTATGAAATGCTTCTTATAGCGGCGTTTAGCCCAGGCTTCCGCTATTTGAACACCAACAGAGCGCGATGAGCGCCTTATTTGATCCGTAAGGGAATACATTTCTTCTTTAGGAAAACTTTTTGACGCTTCAAAAATATCACGTGATAATTAACGAGCTAATTTGTAAACTTCCAAATCCCTAAAACTGGTAACATACATCTATTATTTCTCTTTATTTTACCGATTACCGAATTCCGATTACCGACCATAAAACCTCATGTCATCAATTGTATAAAAACATCTTCAAGGCTCGGTGGAATCAAATCAATCCGAACCTCCTCGAAATGATTTTCATCCAATATGGATCGTATCTCCGCTTCCGTCTGAAAGGGATTGGAGGTGGTGATGTGCAGCTTATCCCCGAAGGTTTGAATTGATTTGATTGATGTCGCCCGGTTCAACCATTTCACCGATTGCAGGATATTTTTGGAGCGCACTTCCAGCAACTTATTTTTGAATAGCCCGGGCAGGCGAGACGGCACGTCACTGGTGAGTATCCTGCCTTTGTGCATGAATGCCACCCGGTCGCATTTCAGGGCTTCGTCCATATAGGGTGTGGTGATAAATAGTGTAACACCCTGTTTTTTCAATGACGCGAGGATATCCCAGAATTCGCGGCGAGAAACCGGATCCACGCCGGTAGTGGGTTCATCCAGGAATAAAATCTCAGGGGTATGGATCAAGGTGCATGAAAGCGCCAGCTTCTGTTTCATGCCGCCTGACAACCTGCCGGCGCGCCGTTTCTGGAACGGTTCCAGCTTGCTGAATTGAAGCAATTGAGTGAGCCGTTGTTCCCGTTCTGCTGGTGATACCTGAAACAAGTCGGCGAAGAAGCGCAGATTTTCAGCCACGGTGAGATCCTGGTACAGGGAAAACCGTTGCGGCATGTACCCCACAATGGCTCGGATCGCCATAAAGTCGGCAACCGTGTTGAAATGATTGATGGTACATGCGCCTGCATCCGGTTTCAGCAAGGTGCACAAAATTCGAATCAGGGTGGTTTTGCCCGCGCCATCCGGTCCGATGAGTCCGAACATTTCGCCCCGGGCAACTTCCAGCGCCACGTCTTTCACAGCCTCAACAGCACCGAACGATTTGGATAAATTCTGAATAGCTATCATGCGTTGCGTCTCATTGGTTAATCTCGGTAAACATCCGCCGGCATCCCGATCTTGAAAATTCCGTCCGGATTTTGAACGCTGAGTTTGATGGCATAAACCAGGTTTGCGCGCGCTTCTTTGGTCTGGACGTTCTTGGGTGTAAATTCAGCTTTGGGCGAAATCCAGGTGATCGTTCCCTCAAACGTTTCGCCGGGATGGGAATCGATTGAAATTGTGAGCTTATCCCCGGTTTTTACCAATCCCAATTCATGCTGCGAAATATAGATCCGGATTTCCATTTCACTCAAATCTGCGATCTCCACCAAACCGGCGCCGATCATTGCAAATTCTCCCTGGTTGCGGATTTTGCGGAGCACGATGCCATCCAGCGGTGAACGCACGCTGCCGTCATCAATTTGCTGGTTGATGAGTTTCAACTGAGCTTCCAATTGCTGCTTCTTCGCGAGTCCGGATTGATATTGAATTCTGGCGCTTTGCAAATTTTTTTCCGCCATCTCATATTTTGTCTGCAAATCGTCAACGGATTGTTGCGAGGTGGATTTTTCCTCTAACAAATTCCTGAAGCGCTCATAATTCTTTTTTATATTTTGAAATTGAATTTCTGCCGCTTCAATTTGCTGGCGCGCCAGTGAGATATTAAGGTTTACCTCCACGATCCCAGCTTCCAGTTGTTCTTTGGTGAGCGTTTGTTTCTGGATATCGATTTGGGCAATTAAATCACCTCTGCGAACCGCCTGCCCCTCGGAAACAGGCATTTCTGTGATTAAGCCGGCGGTTTGCGGACTCACCAACACTTCACTCGCCTCAAATGTTCCGGTACCATAGATTTCATGTCGTTCGTTTTCACATGCGAACAGCAAAAGGAATATGATCAGCAAACAGCATATTTTCAAAGAAGCATCCATCTCATCCTCCGAAGAATTAGCACGGCTCTATTCGATAATAATTATTCTGCACCGCGTGATGCGCGCTCAAAATCTGCAATCGCGATTTGCAGGTCGATTTGACTCTGGACTTTTCCGATCCTGGCGCGCGTCAAATCTGCCTGGGCGTCCAGGTATGCTGAATTTGCGAGTACGCCTTCACGGTACATATTTTCAACAATGCGATAATTTTCTTCCGCTGCTTCCAGGGTTTGAATTGCATTCCTCAACCGCTTGCGGCTATCTTTCAATTGGATGCGGGTGCGCTGAATGTCCAATTCCAAGCCCGAAGCGATTTGCTCGCGCCCCAATCTCAGTTCATTCAAAGCAGATTGCATCTGCTGCACCTGCGCGCGGGTTCTCCCCCAATCCCAGAGATTCCATTGCAGCCTGACACCGGCAACCCAGTACGCCATCCACTCGTTTGATATTTTATCCAGCCCGGGCTTGCCGTACAACAAGCTGCCGAACACAGCGATTCCTGGCAAAGATGTTGCCGTAACGGCTTTTTGTTTATACTGCAAACCGGCAAGCTGAAAATTGAGCATTTTCATTTCGGGCTTGTTGGGGATCGCTCCGGGAAGGCTCAAATCGGCTGCATCCGAAAACGCATTCACATCATATACAGGCTCGATTAACTGGTTCAAATCCAGATTCAGCAAATGTAGCAAAACGATGTTAGACAATTCGATGGCATTTTCCGCTTTGATGATCAGCAACTCGGTTTCCGACAATTTGACTTCGCCACTGAGTACTTCATTTTGTGAAATCAATCCCTGCTCATAGAAGTTTCTAAGATCGCGTACATGGCATGCCACCTGCTCGTGCGAAGCCTGTGCGATGCGTTTCATCTCATAAACCTTGCACAAGTCATAAAACGCTTTTTGGGCATCGAAGGCGAGCTGATTTTTTTGCACCAGAAACGACATCTCGCGGGAGGATGCATCTTCGCGGGCTGCTTGCAGGGCGCTGCTCAGGCGATAACCGGTGAAAACGGGTTGAATAACGGAAAGCGATGTTTCATATTCGTTTTCATCGCCAAACTGTATGGTTCGTCCGGGTACGCTGAAGGGGGTATTGAGCACATCAATTTTATCGATTTTCATCTGCATGACATCAGAATAACGCGAGTATGACGCCTTGAAATCGAGCGGCGCATACCGGTTGGCGCGGGCTTCGTCCACCGCCATTTTTGCCTGGACAATCCTTTGCTGCGCCCGCCGTAATTCAATATTATTTTTTAGCGCCAGGCTCAATACATCATCGAGCGACATGCGCCTGGTTTGGGATGGGGCTTCAGCGCAAAAAATAACTAAAATGAATAGGATTAACGAGGTTCTCATCGCCTCCTCCCTCCTGCTTTATCGTGATTTGAATATTCCATTTAATGCCATTTTTTTGATCACCAGCTTGCGTTGCTCGAGAAATTCAGCCTGATTTTCTGTAACCTCCGGGAAGATGCTGTCCACGATTGGTTTTGCCACGAAATAAAAGGCATTCATCCCGATTATATTTATCATGACCTGACTCGGATCGCAGGCGTCGATTTCGCCTTTTCGAATCGCCTCATTAAATGAGTTGAAAATGTTATTCCGGAGATTAGATGCTTTCAATGAGATAAGCTTCGGTAAAAAATCGTTCAACAAAGAGTTTGCCCGGGTAGCTTCTCTGGCGATTAGCCGCACCAAATCCTGATTTCGCGCCAAAAAATCGAAATGTTTTTCGATGAATTGCTCAAGCTGTTCTTTTAGCGATAAATCCAGTTGAGTGAGCATGTAAAAATTATCAAGCAAATCATTGAAGGCGTCGGTGAAAATTTCGCGGTACAAATTATCTTTGCTGGTGAAATAATAATGCAGCAGTGCCTTGTTGACACCGGCACGTTCGGAAATTTCCTGCATGCGTGCCCCTTCCTGCCCTTTCTCGACGAAGACAGCACGCGCTGCCATCAATATCTTTTCGCGGGTTGCAGTATCCTTCTTCATTTTGAAACTCCGGGAGTTAACCGTTCGATTTAACCATTCAGTTAAATCATGCGGTTAAAATATACGTTAATTGAGCTGCATTGTCAAGTTTTTTTTGCCTCTTCCGGATTTTATTTGAAACGAAGCGCCTACGCCTGACATGCTGATGAATCCTTACGACATTTCATTAGTCAAATCCGGAAGGACTAATTGAAATCACCGGGTACGTGGAACAAATTTCAATTTTGACGATTCAATGAACATATTATTTTCACGGGATATGCGCGACTCTTAGCGGGCATATCTTTGATTACACGATTCAGGAGGCGTGATGCTGACTTTAAATCATATCCGCTACGAAATTAACAGCGTGCCGATTTTGAAAGACATTAACCTACATATCAAGCGCGGTGAAATCCATGCGATACTTGGGCAGAACGGAACCGGCAAAACCACACTCGGCTCGATTTTGATGGGATTGGGCGGCTATGCTCCAATCACGGGCAAAATCCTGTTGAATGGCAAAGATATCACGAATTTGAGTATCACCGAGCGCGCTCAACGAGGGATCACATTGGGCTGGCAGCGACCGGTTTCTTTCGAAGGCGTAACGGTAGAAAATTATATGCAGTTATCCGCACGCAAAAGTCAAATCGATTACAAAGATGCGCTCGAGAAAGTCGGACTCGATCCCAACCGCTATCTGTATCGAACTCTCGATAACAAGCTCAGCGGTGGCGAACGCAAGCGTATCGAATTGGCGGCAATTCTGGCGATGAATCCCAAAATTGCCATTCTGGACGAACCGGATTCTGGCATCGACGTGATTTCGCTCGAACGAATCGCCAACGTCATCCGGCAAATTCACAAGGCTGGCTCAACTGTTATTTTGATAACGCATCGGGAGGAAATTGCCAATATCGCAAGCCGGGCATCCTCGCTTTGTGCCGGCATTATCCTGAAGACGGGCGAACCCGGAGATATCATTAGCTTCTATCGGAACCATTGCAAGGAATGCGACCATGTGAATGTTGTGCGAAAGGAGGAGTTGGATGAGTTACGCTGAGGAATTTGAAGCCATTGTCGACACGTTTGAAAAAAGCGGCGGCAAACGCGATTTATTGAAAAGCACGCAAGTTGCAAGTATGGTCGTCGCCGGAAATAAAATTATTTCAAAAAACGTCGTGGAAGGTATCATCGTACAGGCGCAGGAAACGAAGGACGGCGTGAAAGTACATCTGAAAATTGAAGATAACGTGAAGATGGCGTATCCCATCCACCTTTGTTTTGGCGTGGTGCATAAAACAGGACGCCAGCACATCGAATCCACGTATGAAATTGGTAACAACGTTAATGTTGAATTTTTGGCTCATTGCTCCTTCCCCAAAGCTCAGGATGTGCAACACATCATGGATGCTGAAATCACAATTGGCGAAAATTCAACGATGCGCTACAACGAGGTGCATTTCCATGGACCGGAAGGCGGGATCGAAGTGCTGCCAAAAGCGCATATCAATGTGGGCAAAGGCTCGAAATACTATTCGGAATTCCGGCTTGTGGATGGTCGTGTGGGCATCTTCGACATGGACTATACCGTTGAAGTGGGTCAAGACGGCGTCACCGAACTGAATGCCAAGTTATATGGCAAGGGGAACGACAAGATCAAAATTAAAGAGACAATCCACCTGAGAGGCGAAAACAGCAAAGGCATCGCTAAAAGCCGAATTGTAAATACTGAAGAATCAAGCAGTGAAGTGCTGGGTGAAGTCATCGGACATGCTGCTCACGCGCGCGGACATATTGATTGCACCGAAATCGTTGAAGGCGAACATGCCGCCGCCAGTGCGGTTCCCCTGGTGAAAGTGGTTCATCCGCTGGCGAAAATTACACACGAAGCTGCAATCGGCTCAGTCGATAAGCTGCAAATGGAAACACTGATGGCGCGCGGTTTGAATGAGGAGGAAGCCATCGATATAATAGTAAAAGGGTTGCTCAGCTAAGACGGAACCTATCCAAAATTGACCGGAGGGAGAATATGCAGGTGAGTTTTCAGACGCTTTTATATTTAAGCCTGACTGGTTATCTTTTGTTTCCGATACTGGTTGGCGGTCAGAATGAACGCGCGGAGCAAATTCATCGGGAAGCGCTGACCATCGATACGCATTGTGATACCCCGCTGCGAATGATGGATGATGCGTGGAAGATCGGCGAACGGCATGAACCGGATAAAATCGGCAGCGGAAAAATCGATCTGCCGCGCATGCGGGAAGGCGGGCTGGATGCGATATTCTTTGCCGTTTTCGTGGGACAGGGCGAACGCACTCCCGACGGCTATGCCCGGGCACAATTACGAGCAGATAAGCTGCTGGATAAGATTCACCAAATGTATATTGAGTATCCTGAACTGGCGGAATTCGCTGCAACGCCGGATGATGCTTATCGCATTGAAAAAACAGGGAAACGGGCGATTTATATCGGGATGGAAAACGGCTATCCCATTGGCATGGACCTGTCCAAAATTCGCAGTTATTACGAGCGCGGGATTCGCTATATTACGCTGTGCCATACGAAAAACAATGATATCTGCGATTCATCCACCGATCCGGAGGGTCCACAGCATCACGGATTGAGTCCATTTGGCGAACAAGTCATCGGGGAAATGAATCGCCTGGGCGTGATCGTCGATGTGTCCCATATTTCGGATGAAGCGTTTTTTGATGTATTGAAAACCAGCAAAACCCCGGTGATCGCCTCTCACTCATGCGCCCGTGCATTGTGTGACAATCCGCGGAACTTATCAGATGACATGCTCAAAGCCCTGGCTGTCCGCGGCGGCGTTATGCAGATGTGCATCTTGAGTGATTACGTGAAAACGATACCGCTTGATTCCGCGACAGAGGCGAAACGCAAAATCGCATTCGACTCTCTCAGCGCGCTTTTCGGGGATTGGGACAAAATCGAGGATGAAACCATCAGACGGCAGTATCGTCATGCTTGGCATGCGGTATACAGGAAATACCCCTCTGAAAAAGCCACTGTCAGCGATGTGGTCGATCATATCGATCATGTGGTGAATCTAGTCGGCATCGATCACATCGGCATCGGCACGGATTTCGACGGCGGCGGCGGTGTCAACGGCTGCAATGAAGTGTCCGAAATGGGCAATATCACCCGAGAACTGGTCAGTCGCGGCTATTCGGAAAGTGAGATCCGCAAAATCTGGGGCGAAAATTTCATGCGGATTTTTCGGAAGGTGGAGCGTTTTGCGAAAAGCGGGAAGCCCGTGCTGCAGTCGGAATAATGCGGTCGACAGACTTGGCTCATCATGATTGTTACCTCTCACAATTTGATTCCAATAGTGGTGTAATATTTCAACCATTCACCTGAACCATTTTCCTCACCTGCTCAAACACAGCTTTCACCGGCTTCAACTCATCATCCGAATAGTTCAAAATTGGCGCACGCGGATTGCCGCAATCGAAACCAAGCCATGCCATTGTTCTTTTGAACGTACCTGGATATTCCGTCGCTTTGATTGCTCTCAAATAGCTGTTAGTAGCGATTTGCCATTTTTGTACCTCAGCAAAATCGCCGTTACATGCGGCTGCGAAAAGTCGCGCGTAATGTTCCGGGAAAAAATTATATGTGCTTCCTATGCCACCGTGGGCGCCCATGATCAATCCCGCCGCCAAAAGTTCATCCATCCCGTTGATAACCAGAAAATCATCACCAAAATGGCGGGAGAGATTATGCAACAGAAACAAGTCGTTATGGGTGAATTTCAATCCCCCTACCCCCTCAATGGCAGCCAATTGGATTAATTGATCGAAGGCAAGATTCACACCGGTGCGTCCGGGTATGTTATAAATAAAGCACGGCAAAGCCGTAGCGGCAGCGATCTGCTCATAATACCGGCACACCGCTTCGAAGCTTTTTCCGAAAAAGATCGGCGGGATGGCGCTGACAGCATCGGCACCCGCTTGCGCCGCATGCTTCGCCAACTCAATCGCATCGCTCGTTCCCAGCGCGCCGATGTGCACAATGGCTTTGCCCTTGCCGGCTAGCGCTTCGATGGCATTTTCAGCAAGTGCCTTGCGTTCATCCAGCGTCAACAATATGCCTTCGCCAGTGCTCCCGCCGATATAGCAGCCGTGAAGCCCCGCATTCAATTGAAATGCGATCATTTCGCGGAGCACCTTGAAATTAATGGTATTATCCGGGTGAAAGGGTGTGAAAATAGCAGAATAGACACCCCGGAAACGATTGACAATTCCTTTTTCGTGCATTATTTGTCCCTCGAGTTGAGATATGATTAATTCGCGCAAGAATCATCTTGCGCTACAATTTCCGGTTAAGACTCCGGCGTGCAGACTGACTCATAAATAATCGCGCCTGATAAGCGCCAGCACCGAATGAAAAATGGGCGGTATCATCTGCCCCACCTGCAGTTCACCAACCGATGACAGCAATTGATAGGCTTCGAGCAGCTCAAATTGATAATTATGATGCATTCGGAAGAGCAGATCGCGATATGCCAGTTTGACTGCTTTGTCGAGTGATCCGCCGGTGGCGATGGTGCCGATAAATTCGTCGCAATTCAACTGCGGCAATTGCATGAATCCACATTCACTTTTCGCGCAGACATCGATTTTAACCTGAACCACACTTCGACAATCGGCAGCACCACCGGAAATTTCGCCGTGTCCCGAAACCGCATGTATGTCACCGAGACTCAACAGTCCGCCTTCAACTTGCACCGGCAGCAAAATCGTCTTGCCGACTCCCAGGCAGGGGATGTCCACATTGCCCAAAAAATCATTCCCGTTGAGAAATGAATAGCGACGCTCACCCGAAGGCGCCACCCCGATGGTTCCGATAGCGGGATTCACCGGCACCTTGACTGTTTTCCGGGCAAATTCAAACTGCAGCGCCCCATTGCGAATGGGCAAAATGCGTTTCACTTCGGGCAACGGCGGATGGATGCTCTCCGCATTAGTCAACATGCCTTCGTTGCCGGCGAATACGGTCCAGGCATACTGCTCCCGTGGCGCGACGTCGATGTCGATAATTTTCACCGCAAGGGCATCACCGGGATGTGCCCCTTCGATGAAAATGGGTCCGGTCACCGGATTCGAACACGGTATGCGGGCGCGCATCTCAGCCAGCGTCTGTGAATTGACGGTATCCGGGTTCAATTGACCGGCAATTGCATCCTCGGTTTCTATTTCGATGCACTCGCCAGGCTTGATGACTGCCAGTGGTTCAATATCTTTATCAAAAAAATATTGCAATCGTTCGCGCGTCAAACGTTTCATTTTTTTCGCTCGCTTTTTTCTCAATGTCAAAAATCGTGTCACAAACATGATCGAAATTGTCGTGATGTTACCGAGTCAATTTCCAAAATGATCGGGCTTCTTCGGTTTTGAAATGGGTGCAATCCCATAATTACGGTAAAAAA
>JAFGMA010000046.1 GCA_016927835.1 Candidatus Zhuqueibacterota bacterium
CATCCGGCAGGCGATGAAGCATTGGGAACGAAAAAGTATGAACAATACGAAAAGCCCGAAACATGCAAAAGCTGCCATGTCGATATTTACCAGCAATGGACCCAGGCGATGATGTCGCAGGCGTATACGCACCACTGGGATGAAATAGAATATTTCGATTTAGCGGTAGCGCATGCCGAAAAAGTACCGAGCCTGAAACCAGCAGCGGATGGCTGCAACGGATGCCATACGCCATTAGCTTTCCTCGCCGGCGATGTACCTCCCCCCCGCCCTTCGGAGAATTCCAGGGCGAATGAAAGTGTGAGCTGCGATCTGTGCCATACGGTCAATAAATTCAAGGGCGACGTTCCATTCAATTTCAGCTATGTCTCGGAACCGGGGCGCAAAAAATGGGGCAATAAACCAGGCTTGACTTCGCCGCATCATGATACCGAGTTGTCGGAATTCATGCAAACGGCTGAATTTTGCGGGAATTGTCACAATGAGAAAAATCCGTTTGGTCTCTGGGTGAAATCAACGCAACTGGAATGGAAAGAGGGTCCGTACTCGAAAGAAGGCGTTCCGTGCCATCGCTGCCACATGCCGCAAGCGCGCGGTAAAAACGCGAAAATGGCAAAAGAAGATATGGTCTCGCAGCATTTGTTTCATGGCGCGCACGATCCGGGCAAAGTCGGCGGCGCAATCGAAATCCGCATGCATCCCGAAGAGCGCGAACTCGAATATGACGGCGCTGTTGTTTTGAACGTGCAGCTTTTCAATGCCAAAGCCGGGCATAAAATTCCAACGGGTTCGGTTGAAGACCGCATCATGTGGCTGCATGTCACTGCAACGGATGCCGATGGCAATGAATACCACCTTCCGGTGGATGAAAAAGGATTTGATGGCGAAGCGTATACGATTGCTGCCGATGAACTCGCCTACCAGGATATGGGAGTTCCCAAAGGCGAACCCGATTTTCCGGGTGTGCAACGCGATGGTGTGCCAGTTGGCGATCGCATCTTTCGTATGCCCTACTTCGATCCCGAAGGTCGGATGACGATTATGCAGTGGAATACAAAATCATTCGGCGCGGATTATCGGATTGGTCCGCGAGAAACGAAAATCGAAACGTTCACCTGGCAGCTTCCGCAAGATATTCCGGTGGGAAAAATAACCTTCAAAGCGACGCTTAACTTCCAAAAATTGGTGAAACCGGTGGCTGACTATCTCAACGTGCCAACAGATGAGAGCGAAATTATCACTGTCAATACCGCTACGACATGGGTTGAAATTTATGAATAAAAAACTCGGAGGGAATTCAATGCGAATCCAAAAGATGCTTTTAGCAGCAATCATCGTAATCGTTTTATACCAATGGCTCATGCCTGAAGATGCCGCTGCAATCCCGGCATTTGCGCGCCGGTATAAATTATCATGTTCCACATGCCACGCACCTATTCCAAAGTTGAAACCGTATGGCGATGAATTCGCCGGTAACGGATTCATCATCAAAGAAAACGAAAATAAGCGGGACTATGTCTCTGCCGGTGACGACCTGCTCTGGCTAAATAAAACGTTCCCGATTGGCGTGCGGTTCGATGCGTATGCGCTCTATGATCAGGATCAACCAGTAGAGCGGGATTTGCAAACGCCCTGGGGACTCAAGTTGCTCTCCGGCGGGACGCTTTATAAAAACATCGGCTACTATTTCTACTTCTACATGTCCGAACGAGGTGAAGTTGCCGGAATCGAAGACGCATACATCCACTTTGATAATGTGTTTAATACACCATTGGATATTCTGGTGGGACAATTTCAAACCTCAGACCCGTTGATGAAACGCGAACTTAGATTGACGTTTGAGGATTATGCTTTTTATAAAACCAAAATAGGCGAATCAAGAACGACCCTGACGTATGACCGCGGCGTGATGTTGATGTACGGAATCGAAAAAACCGGGACCGACATCATCGGCTTGATTGTCAATGGCAACGGAAAAGACGAAGCGGGCGAGGATACGAAGTTTGATTCCGATAATTTCAAAAATTTCGGAGTGCGCCTCAGTCAGGGCATAGGGGAATTTATGAGTATCGGCGGATATTTCTATTCCGGAAAAGAAGCAGAAATACTGTCATCGCAAACCGCGTCAGGTGATTCAATCGGATTGCGCCGAAATGAAATTACCTATTGGGGTCCGGATGTCAACCTGGGACTGGGACCTTTGGAATTCACCGGGCAGTATCTGGTTCGCAAAGATACAAATCCTCACTTTGCTGCCGATGCTAAAGAGGTTGAATCATCGGGCATCATCGCCGAATTGATTTTCGCGCCGCAACTCGATCGTTCACGCTTTTACGTCACCGCGCTATACAACAAAATTGAATCCGATACCAAAGCCGCGGAATATCATACGGCGACACTCAGCGGAACCTATCTTATCGCCCGCAATTTGCGGCTGATGCTCGAGTATCGGCGCGATTTAAAAGCGGACAAAAATCGACTTACGTTTGGTCTGGTCAGCGGATATTAGCAGGCTTCCTCCCGATTTTTTCCGGTGAGCTTGTGAAGCAGTCCTCATAAATTGTAATGTGCGGGGAAATTCAGGTAAAACGAAATTTCCCCGCATATAACATCAGCGTTTTCAAGCAATTCACGCACCGGAGGTGAAACATGGATCGTCGAAAATTTTTAGTTACTTCACTCATCGCAAGTTTTGCTTCACAGTTTAATTTTTGCAAAACAGGAGAGAAAAAAATGATTCCGAAAAGGCATTATAAATCCGGTGTTGAGGTATCAATCATCGGATTTGGTGGCATCGTGGTGGTGGGAATGGAACAGAAAGCTGCAAACGAGTTTGTTACCATGTCTATCGAAAAGGGCGTCAATTATTTCGATGTAGCACCCACTTATGGAAACGGCGAAGCAGAAGCAAAACTGGGAATCGCTCTTGAATCGTTTCGAGAAAAGGTATTCTTAGCCTGCAAAACCACCGAGCGCCATGCATCGGAAGCCCAAAAAGAACTTCATCAATCGCTAAAACGACTACATACGGATCATTTCGATCTATATCAATTCCATGGTGTATCCTCGATGGAGGATGTTGAAAAAATTTGCGCGCCAAACGGTGCAGCGGAAGTATTTATGAAAGCAAAACAAGAGGGAAAGGTGCGATTCCTCGGCTTTTCAGCGCATTCCGAACAGGCGGCTCTGGCTATGCTGGATCATTTCGATTTCGATTCGGTGCTATACCCCATTAATTTTGTATGTTATGCTCAGGGCAACTTTGGTCAGCAACTCATCCGGCGCGCCAAAGAAAAAGACGTCACCTTGTTGGCGATAAAATCAATGGCATATACCCCGTTTCCGGAAGGCGCAATTAAGAAATATCCCAACTGCTGGTATCTGCCGATTGATGATCCTGCGCTGGCAAAGCAAGCTCTCCGATTTACACTCGATGCCGGCGCAAGCACGATCATTCCCCCGGGCGATCCGCGATTATTCAGCCTGGCATTGGATCTAGCCGCCGATCTCAAACCACTTTCAAGCCATGAACGCGAGGAACTTTTGGCGAGCAGCAGAGGCATTCAGCCGATTTTCAAAGCATAGATCATCGCCATTGACCTGCCGGTACATCGCATATATCGTCTTCAAGCCTCGATTGTCGAATTAAGCAAATATCCTTTCGGATTTCATTTTGCTTCGATTAGTACTTGCTTTTAAGATTTTTTTTTATTAATCTTATGGAAATTTGGCAATATTCCCACTTGGTTCATTTACGACAGGTAACTGAAATATGGATATTTCTCTGGAATACGGTTCAGACAAGCTTGCTTTTTCATTCCCAGAAAACCAGCAGGTTGAAATCATCGAACCGTCCGATACATCGCAGAAAGCCGATGAGCAGCATGTCATCAACATGGCTTTGGATCATCCGATCGAGTCGCTTCAACTCGAAAAAATCGTGCGCCGGGGAGAGCGAACCGTCATCGTGATTCCGGATCGCACGCGTAGTTGCCGTTCGGCAATCTTTCTTCCGATGTTGATCGAACGTCTGAATCTATGCGGAATCTCGGATCGGGATATAACCATCCTCATTGCCAATGGATCGCACAGCCTGTGCTCAACCGATGACATGCTCTATTTGGTTGGAGACGCTCTGTATCGCCGCATACACGTTCAGAATCATGATTGCCACGATGAATCCGCACTGGTTCACATGGGCGAAACAACACGCGGGACACAGGTTTATTTGAATAAAGCGCTGGTTCGAGCCGAACGTGTTATCTTAACCGGCGGAATCTTGCACCATTATTTTGCAGGTTTCGGCGGCGGACCCAAACTGGTTACCCCTGGCTGCGCCGGCTACAATACAATTATGCAAAATCACTCGCATACGATTCACCCGGAATTCCATTCGCTGCACCCGCAATGTTTCGACGGAAACGTACTGGATAATCCTGTCCAGGAAGATTTGCGCGAAACTCTGAAATTCATCCGGGTGGATTTCACCTTACACATCGTAATGGATTTCGATGGGAATATTTACGCCGCGACCGCCGGGGAACTGCTCGCTGCTCATCAAAGGGCGTGTGATCAAGTAGATCGGCTTTACCGGATGCCGGTGAAAAAACCCGCTGATTTGGTGATAGTAAGCTGCGGCGGCTTCCCAAAGGATCTGAATATTATCCAGGCGCATAAATCCATCCATCACGCGTTTTATACCCTGAAGGAAAAAGGTGTCATGATCGTGCTTGCCCGGTGCGAGGATGGTATCGGTTCCAAAACATTCCTCGAGTGGTTCGAAAATGAAACCCTCGAAAAAATGCACCATGCGCTGAGAGAGAATTTTAAAATCAATGGCAACACGGCGTTGGCATTGATGCAAAAAGCCACTCAAGCCAAAATCATACTGATCAGCGAGCTCGATCCGGAAATCGTGACCAGGATGGGCTTGATTCCTGCGAGTACGCTCGAAGAAGCCTACGAACAGGCGCGGGAAAGCTTGCCAGAGACTTTCGATACCCTCGTCATTCCGTACGGCGCGTTAACCTTGCCATACATAGATGAAACGACTCCGGAATTTATTGCACGACAGGGCAGTTTGATCTTGCAGCGGACAATTGAATATGTAAAGCGAAGCCAGCAATTCAATACGTCGGGGCACGATTGGTGGCACACATGGCGCGTCTGGCAAATGGCTAAGCGTCTTGCCAGGGAAGAAGGCGCCGATATGTTTGTGGTCGAACTTGCGGCTTTGTTGCACGACCTTGCCGATTGGAAATACACTGATGCCAATGAGCATGCGGCAAGCGATTGGTTGGCGTCACAGCAGGTTCCCAGAGCAATCATTCGTCATGTTGATGAAATTGTCGGTACTCTGTCGTTTAAAGGGGCGGGCGTGGACTCGAAAATGAGCAGCCTCGAAGGAAAAGTAGTCCAGGATGCTGATCGGTTGGATGCGATGGGCGCCATTGGTATCGCACGCACCTTTGCTTATGGCGGATCAAAAAATCGTCTGTTGCATTCCCCGGAAATTAAGCCGGTCATTCACCAGACGCCGGAAGAGTATAAACAGCGCGTTGGCACGACGATTAATCATTTTTATGAAAAACTGCTGTTATTGAAAGAACGGATGAATACCGAACCAGCACGAAAAATTGCCGCTGCGCGCCATCATTTTCTGGGGAGCTTTCTGGCTAGATTTTTTGATGAATGGGAAGGTAAAGCATGAAATGCTGGTAAGGGCTGTTTTCTTGCCCAAAGGACGGAAAAAACAGTGTCTCTCGATTCGAATTATTTAAAGAGGGGGACAAAATAAGTTACAAATTTAAATTTGTTATGTGGCTATTTATCAAAATTATTTTTACCCAAATGTCCAGGTTATTTTATCCCACCTCCTAAACTTCAACTGCTTCAGTTTCGCGGAAACGCGGTACTTCATGCTTAATCGTACGCAAATTCTTCATTCTCTCAAAAATTTCCGCTTTAAATTCCTGCATCCCCCTGATCATCAGCGCATGAAAATGCGGAATTCTTTCTTTAAAAAAAGCGCATACCGAGATAAAATCTTGATCCGGATTGCGCGAGATAAACTTTGAAAAATCGAGGTAGCTTCTGTTATCCAAAGAATTGATAGCGATGATACTTAACCGTCGCTGCAACTCATAACCCAGATTCTTCACATAATCGATTTTAAAGCTATCAGGAATATCGTCGAGACCCGCTTCTTCAAGGATTTGGTGTACAAATTGCTCGATTTGCGCTCGATCCATAATTCCCTCCGACTATTATCGTTCGCTGTTAATTCAGCCAAAAAGGCGGGAAGCCAGGAGTGTTGTTGAGGTTAAGAGGGCAGCGCTGTTCCTATTATCCGCGCGGATTAGCTAATTTAATTGTGTCAAATGGATTCTTCACCAGCTATCAAATGCCTGATGCCCGAATCCAACCGATTAAAAATAAATTTCACTTTCACAGAGGATACCCCCTGAAATAGATGATTTTATTAAATTCGTAGAGGCTATCCTGGTTTAATTTCCTGCTATGCAGCTTCCTTTGGATCGGCTCTTCAACACCGGACAACATAGCGCAATATAACAATCCAAAAAGCAAAATGCAAGCCATTTTTTAATTTATTTTAATATAATAGAGAATGTGCATTGTCACCGTTCTATTTATATCAAAAGCGAAATATAATGCCTGAAAACAGCATATTTTGTATTTCAGTTAATACTGCGCCATGAAATAATGGTTCTTCTATTTTACCCGATTGAATTCCTTTTAAGTTATTTTTTATCAAATGTCCAACTAACACTTTTCGAAATTATCCCGCTTCGAGTATACGGCGGCGTCTGATAAATTATGGTTGAATTGCCTGCCATGTCCCGCCAGAATCGCGATTATGCATTACAGCAGATCATTGCTCATCAAATAACCTGCCGTCGCTTTTTCGATGACAATACGAATTTTCGAATGCGCTGCCCAACCGATTCTCGATACGAAAATTCCGATAATCCACCTGAATGAGGTGAGCCTGGTGCATTAAAGCAAATCTACCCGAAATCCGATAATATAATCATAGCAGGATACAAGCTGTTGCCGCATGGTTTCAGGTGCCAGGCATCGTCGAGTCAGCGCGCGTCGGATGACTTCTGGTAAAACCGAGCCGGCTCTCAGGCGAAGAGCAGTAGATTCTGACTAAATCGGATCAAATCAGAGGAGTTTTATATGCAATCAACACCCAACAATCAACGTGAGCATCGCATTGTAAATATTATTCGCAACTTACAGGACACAAAGCAATACCAGGAGTTGCATTGGGAAGGCTCATTCACAGATTATCTGGAAATAGTAAAAAAGCATCCTGAAGTGACACGAAATGCATTCAAGCGTATTTTTGATATGATATTGAGCTATGGAACAGAAGCCTATACTAAAAACAGGGAGACTTTGATTCGCTATAAATTTTTTGATGATCCGCTAAACGGTGGTGAAGATGCAATATTCGGTCTTGAAAAGCCTATTATAAAAATCATGAATTTATTTCAATCGGCGGCAAAAGGGTACGGCACCGAAAAGCGGCTTTTTTTATTGCACGGACCGATAGGAAGCTCAAAAAGCACGATCGTGCGATTGCTGAAGCATGGTCTCGAAGCCTATTCAAAAACACCGGAGGGTGCGTTATACAGCTTCGCCTGGCGAGTGGATCACGAGGATGGGAATGTCGAGTACCAGGATTGTCCCATGCACGAGGAGCCGCTGCATTTGATCCCCGTGGAATTCCGGTCGAGTGTCATTTCAGAGCTTTGCCGAAACCGCAAAATTGATTTTCAAATACAAATAACCGGCGAATTGTGTCCCTTCTGCCGCCAGCACTACAAGGAACTCAATCTGAAATATCGAGGTGACTGGACGAAGATCATCAACAATGTCAAGGTGAAGCGCCTGATTTTATCGGAGAAGAGCCGGATCGGGATTGGCACGTTTCAGCCCAAAGATGAAAAGAATCAGGATTCAACCGAATTGACCGGCGATATCAATTATCGTAAAATTGCCATCTATGGATCCGATTCTGATCCGCGCGCTTTTAACTTCGATGGCGAACTCAATATTGCCAACCGAGGTCTGGTGGAATTTATCGAAATTTTGAAGCTCGAAGTAGCATTTTTATACGATCTGCTTGGAGCATCTCAAGAGCACAAAATCAAGCCCAAGAAATTTGCACAACCCGACATCGATGAGGTGATCATCGGGCATACGAATGAACCGGAATATCGCAAACTGCAAACCAATGAATACATGGAAGCGCTACGCGATCGGATGGTGAAAATTGACGTGCCCTATATCACCCGCCTGAAGGATGAGATTTAAATTTATGAAAAAGACTATAATCCCGAAAAAATCAAAGGCAAGCACATCGCACCACACACAATTGAGACCGCAGCCATGTGGGCGGTACTGACGCGATTGGAGGAACCCAGGAAAGCGCAATTGACGCTCATGCAAAAATTGAAGCTTTATAATGGCAAAACGCTTCCCGGTTTCACCGAAGATAATATCAAAGAATTGCGCCAGGAAGCCGCTCGTGAAGGTATGGAAGGAATTTCACCGCGATACATTCAGGATAAAATTTCCAATGCCCTGGTTTGCGTGCACGAAGAACCTTGTGTGAATCCGTTCATGGTGTTGAATGAATTGGAAAGCGGGCTGAAGCATCATTCGCTCATCAATAATGAAGAGCAGCGACAGCGGTACGCCGAACTGCTATCGGTGGTCAAACAGGAGTACGAAGATATTGTCAAAAATGAAGTGCAGCGCGCAATCGCCGCCGATGAAGAGGCACTCAAACGGTTGTGCGGAAATTACATCGATAATATAAAAGCCTATACCCAGAAGGAAAAGGTCAGAAATAAATACACTGGTCAGGATGAAGAACCCGATGAACGAATGATGCGGTCGATCGAGGATAAAATTGATATACCCGAAAGCCGCAAAGATGATTTTCGGCGTGAAATTATGAATTATATCGGGGCGCTGGCGATTGAAAACAGGCAATTCGATTATCGCAGCAATGAACGCCTCCAAAAAGCGCTGGAACTCAAGTTATTCGAAGATCAAAAAGATTCGATTAAATTGGCAACACTAATTTCTTCGGTGGTGGATAAAGAAACACAGGAGAAAATTGATGTAGTCAAAGCCCGAATGATCAAATATTACGGATATTGTGATGTTTGTGCAACCGACGTTCTGAATTTTGTTGCCAGCATTTTCGCGCGTGGCGATGTTAAAAGGGATATGGAATAAATATGATGATGATGAAAAGAATCGATCTGGATGTCAATCGATTTAAAAAAATGTTGCGCGGTAAAATCAGAAAGGATTTGAAAAAATATGTCACACAGCATGAGCTTATCGGACGAAGGGGGCGAGAACTCGTAAGCATCCCGGTGTCGCAAATTCATATTCCACAATTCCGCCTCGATCCGCAAAAAGCCAATCGTGTGGATCAGGGAGATGGCGAGGACGGCAGCCCAATCGCTATTAGTTCCGCGGATGGCAACGGGCATGCCGGCAATGCCCCGGGAGAGCATATCATTGAAGTGGAATTGACGCTCGATGAACTCGCAAAGATACTCGGAGAAGAGCTTGAACTCCCGAATATTCAACCCAAAGGAAAAAACACGATTCAGACTGCCAGGAATCGATACACCGGCATCCGTAATACCGGACCCGAATCATTGCGCCACTTTAAACGCACCTACAAAGCCGCTCTGAAACGGCAAATTATTTCCCGTATGTACGATTCCAAAACGCCGATAGTCATTCCATATCGTGAGGAACGACGGTATCGTTCATGGGAAGAAAAGCCCCTGCCCGAAAGCAACGCAGTTGTGATTTACATGATGGATGTCTCCGGATCGATGGGAGATGAGCAGAAGGAAATTGTGCGCACGGAAGCGTTTTGGATCGACTCATGGCTCAAATACCAATACAAATCAGTCGAAGTACGGTATATCGTCCACGATGCGGTTGCACATGAGGTTGATTCGCATACGTTTTTTCACACAATGGAGATCGGCGGGACAATCATTTCTTCGGCGTATCGTCTGTGCTATCAAATTTTGAAAAAAGATTATGATCCGGATGAATGGAATATCTATCTTTTCCATTTCTCTGACGGCGATAATTGGGGCGAAATTGATACGCGGGAATGTTTTGACCTGCTCGAAGATGTGCTGCTTCCGCGGGCAAACCTTTTCTGCTACGGGCAGGTGGAAAGCCCCTACGGCAGCGGTCAATTTCTGCATGATCTGCGTGAACATTTTACGGATCAGGATACCCTTGTTTTGTCCGAGATACCGGATAAAGAGGCAATTTATGATTCGATTAAGCTATTTTTGGGGAAAGGCAAATAGATGAACCTGCCATACGAATTGGAACGTGCCCGGATTGAAATCGAACAATATGCGCGCAAAGTCGGGCTCGATTTTTACCATACAATTTTTGAGCTGATCGATTGTGATCAGATGAATGAGATTGCCAGTTACGGTGGTTTTCCCACTCGGTACCCTCATTGGCGTTTCGGCATGGAGTATGAAGAAATGCGCAAAGGCTATACTTATGGCTTACATAAAATCTATGAAATGGTCATCAATAATGATCCGTGTTATGCCTACATGATGGGCTCAAATAAACTAGTTGATCAAAAGCTGGTCATGGCGCATGTATTTGCGCATTGTGATTTCTTCAAAAACAATGTATGATTTTCGAAAACCAATCGTAAAATGATCGATCAAATCGCGAACCATGCGATAAAAATCAGAAGCTACATCGAAAAATATGGAACTTCGGAAGTTGAGCATTTTCTGGATATCTGCCTGTCACTGGAAAATCTGATTGATATCCATGCGCCGTTTATTGTTCGAAAAAATGATACAACAGAACAGGACTCGCCGGTAGAAAAAGTCTATAAGCTCAAAAGTAAAAATTATATGGATTCTTTTATTAATCCGGATGAATTTTTACATCAACAGCAGACGGCACTCGAAAACCGAAAGAAAAAGACGGAAAAATTTCTGGCGGCTCCTGAAAAGGATATTCTGCAATTCCTGAACGAGAATGCGCCCCTTAAAAAATGGCAGCGCGACATTCTCGGCATGCTGCGGGAAGAGGTATATTATTTTGCGCCCCAGGCTCAGACAAAAATCATGAATGAAGGCTGGGCAACATACTGGCATTCGAAAATCATGACGACCAGCGTGCTATCCGATGCCGATATCATTGACTATGCCGATCATCATGCGGGCACGCTCAGCACGAGTGGCTCCAGGCTCAATCCATATAAAATAGGTGTCGAGCTCTTCCGCGATATTGAAGATCGCTGGAACAGGGGCGCGTATGGCAAGGAATATGATGAGTGTGATGATTTTCGTGAGAAAAAAAATTGGAATAAGGCGTTGGGAAAAGGCAGAGAAAAAATCTTTGAAGTCAGAAAATTTGACAACAACTTGACATTTATCGATACGTATCTGACTGCGGAATTTTGCCAACAACAAAAATTATTCAATTACCAATATAACGAATTGGAAAATCAATACCAGATTTCAAACCGGCAGTTCAAACAAATCAAAAGAAACTTGTTGAATCAGCTCACAAATTCCGGGCAACCTCATATTTACATCGAAGATGCCGATTACTCGCACCGAAAAGAATTATATCTTCTGCATCGCCACGAAGGCGTCGATTTGAAAATCGATGAGGCGCATGATACATTGAAAAATATTTATGCGATCTGGCGCCGACCGGTGCACCTCGAAACGGTAATCGATGATGTCAAGTCCGTTCTGGGTTTTGATGGCGAAGACAGCTTTCAGCATGAATTGATCGAATAGCCGGCAAATGCGGCTGCTGGCATTGAATATACCCGCGGTGTCCTACCAAAGCCCATTGATTTTATAAATTTCTATCCTCGGAAGGTGCGGCAGCTTTCTGCAATCTCTGTGATGCCATGTCAAAATACTATTCACCAGTAAAATAATCGAATTTACATTAAAGGAATGCATCGCTACATGCAGCAATCAATCCCTCTCTGATACCCGTGTCATTTACATAAATCGAAATATGCATATTCTAGTTCCTGCAGCCAGTTATCTGCATGAGGCAATCGTTTTACTTTTTCAGCATTAACGCTTGCGGCTCGCTTCCTCAGTGCATCATTTTGTAGCGCCAGAACCATATTTTTAGCGATGTCTTCGACATTGGCTGGATCAATCAACAATCCGTTCCAACCGTCCTCGATCCAGCTTCTGTGCGCCAGGGTACTAGAAACCACCGGAAAATTTCCGCAAGCCATCGCCTGCAACAAATGGGACGGATGCTCTTCGGACAGGCTCGTATTAATGTAGATATCCGAATTTTGATAGTAAATCGTCAGCCGGCTATCATTGACGAGTTCCGGGAACGCTACGTGATTTGTAATATCAAGGATTTTCAGAAATTCATTGATTTTGGCTTTAATTTCATCCGTCGCCAGTATAATCAACCACAAATTTCTCACTTCTTTCAAAATAATTGGTAACGCCATAATTAATCGCAAATAATCTGCTTCATCCATGTCCATTCCGGTGCAAAGCACGCTCTGAGAGGGAATTGCGGATTCTGCCGGCTTGTAGAGATCAAGCTCGATACCGTGTTGGGTTATCAGCAATTTCTTAGCGTGAAGACGGATTCTCAACAGAGCGTTGGTGGAATGATCACTGAAAGAATTAACGAGACGTGATTGTCGCAGACTGAATGCTATAAGAAATTTATAGAGAAAATTTCGATTTAGATCCGTTAAAATATCGCCGCCCGTCACGGTCAAAATCAGCGGTTTTTTGCCGGACATAGCTGCCAGAAATCCATACGTAGTTGCATTGAATGCATGCACGATATCTGGCTGAATTCGACGAACCAGGCGCGCGACTCTGTAAAAGTTGCGCAGCGCGAAGGAAATCGCACTTCCTGATCGAGCGAACGGTCGGTCCGATAATTTATGCAATTTGATTTTTTCGCTGTCGATCCGGACGGAAGAAATAAGTTCAAGCTCGTGTCCCCTCGCATAAAAATAGTCAATCCATCTGGCAATATAATATTTTGAACTGTCGGCTAAAAGAAGCAGTTTCATATCGTGGTTTTTCCGATGAGCAATACTTTAGGTACTGAATAAATCAAAACGCGGCTTTCGGCTTTGGAGCAGCATTCGAGCCAGCTCTGTTTTAAAATTAAAATCTGACTCAATCGAGCTTCGATTAGGCAGAAAAATCTCGAAGCCAGGCAGCAGAGCCAAAAAAGTCAACACGTTGAGATGAAAAGGCAAGACGCCCCGCAGAGCGATAAAAATGGTATTCCCCGTCGCAAATGGCAAGTGCTTTGGAAGCTGCTATGGTTTAACTATGCAAAATCGCGACATATCAAGGTAGATACGGTCAAGCAGAACAAAATGCTGAAAAGCAAAGAGTCTGAATATGGATAAGAAAATCATTGATTTTTAGATTAAAATGTCTTATTTTTTTAACGAATGGTGAAGTAAGTGGTTACGACCTAAATGAATAGCTGGCATTTTACCTTTTAACTTAAAGGGAGTAACGACTAAATGAAACACACCCGATTTGCAATAATCGGTGCAGGAAATATTGGTGGAATTCACGCCCATGCTATCGGATCGATCAAGGAAGCTGCGGTAGTAGCGGTTTGTGATAAGAATGAAGTCATTGGCAGAAAGCTGGCAGAAAAATATAGCGCGGATTGGGTTCCCACTTATCAGGATATCGCGAGCCGAGATGATGTAGAAATTGCTTGCATTTGTACCCCAAGCGGTTTACATACGGATGCGGCGGAAGTAGTGACAGCAGCGGGAAAACATATTCTGGTTGAAAAACCGATGGATATTACGTTGGAACGGATTGATCGAATGATTCGCTCTGCCAGGCAAAATAGCGTTTTCCTGGGATGCGTTTTTCCTTCCAGATTTCGAATCGGTGTACTGAAAGCCAAAGAGGCAATAGAACAGGGCAGGTTGGGAAGAATTGTCCTGTTGCAGGGAAATATAAAATGGTTTCGCAAAGAGAGCTACTACAACGTTGGCTGGCGCGGAACCTGGAAATTGGATGGCGGTGGCGCATTGATGAATCAATCTATTCACACTATTGATTTGGTTCAATGGTTTGGTGGACCGATCAAATCCATTTTCGGAAAAACTGCAACCTTGCGGCATACAATCCAGACTGAGGATACCGGATCGGCTTTACTGGAGTTCGAAAACGGAGCGCTTGGCGTCATTCAGGGCGCTACAAGCTGCTACCCCGGAAGCTCAACCCGGATCGAAATTCATGGCACAGCAGGCACAATCATCCTCGAGGAAGGCGAAATAGTCGAGTGGGCGATAAAAGGCGCATCAAAAGATGAATGCACCCAAATGCTGAATCTTGAACCGGTTGGTGGAAGCGGCTCGCAAGATCCGATGGGAATTACATCCGAATTTCATCGCCGACAAATCGTTGATATGATCAACGCCGTTCAAAATAAACAGCAGCCAGCCGTCACCGGCGAAGAAGGAAGAAAAGCCGTGGAGATCATCCTGGCGATTTATAGCTCTTCGCAAAGCAATATGCCGGTGAAATTGCCCCTTTGATAGTGGTACAAATGAAAAGCAATATCAATTTGACGGGCGGTAGCAAATGGATAACCATTGAGTAATCCCTCAGTTGCTCGTTCAAAAAACTCCAAGGGCGTCGTAAACCATGTAAAGAACCAATAACTGAGGCAATGCCACTCTTGCTAAAATCTACTTGCTTTGCGTTATATTTTTCTGTATATTTATTTTTAATTAACATCCGATTTTTCTAATTCCAGACGTTGGTATGAAAAGCGGTAAAAGATTTTATGGATATCGAGCAGGCAGTTCTGGCACAAATCAGCGCTGCCGTCGAAAAGTTACGGATTGCACGGAAAATAGCAAAATCAACTGCAAACCCATTTTAAATTTTTACAAACTCAAGGAGGTTTCACATGCGCATCTTATCGAAATCAATTATTGCTGTACTGGTAGTGTTGTTATTTGCTGCTCCCGCAATGAGTCAGGCGAATTTGGGTCTGTTCGGCGTTGGTGCGAAAGTCGGTTATGTCGATCCGGAAGATATTGATGCAACATTCGGTTTCGGCGCTGTTGCCGACTTAGGTAAGATTAAACCTAATCTTGGATTAGAGGCAGAACTGGGCTACTGGAGCAAATCTTATGATATGTTCGGACTCGATGCAAGCCTTAGCGCTATCTCTATTGCAGCCTCCGCAAAATACCTCTTCGCCATGCAAGGAAGCAATATTCAGCCTTATGCAGGTGGTGGTCTGGGTTTTCATATTTTCAAAGCAAAAGCTGAATATATGACGTATCACCCGACGACGTTCGAACAGGTAAAGGAAGAAGAGAGCGATTCCGAAACAAAAATCGGATTTCATATTAATGGTGGTGCCATGATGGAACTATCACCACAGATGACGGGCTTCGCCGAATTGCGCTATGCGCTTATCAGCGACGTCAACACACTTTCGCTCATGGCGGGTGTTATTTATTCTCTGAAAAAATAATCTGCTTTTCATTTAAAACGATTTGCTGAATAAGAGGGCTTCGAATTTCCGAAGCCCTTTTTTTTGTCAGTTTTAGGAATCATTTTCATTTGAAACACTGTGATATCAGTTCGAACACTGGCACAAAATTTGTAATTCTAGCTTTGATTGCCAAAAGTGGCTGATTATCGCCACCTGAATTATGGCAATTAAAAACACAGTTAATTGGCATTCAAGCAATTTAAATGACTAACGTCTAAAAAAAGCACTGCACCGAGGTATGGCAACTTCAACATTAAAATTCAAAAACTTCATGCGGTTATTAAAACGCTATTCATTTTATTGATGTTCGGGAATAGCGTTCAGGGCATTGTTCCTACAGCACCCCCTTCAAACCCTCCTGCTCTGGCAGTCACTTCAGGCGATACCGTCGTCATTACACTGGCTCCGGATCAAATCCGGGATTCTAATCAAAATAACTATGATTACCTGATTAAGTGGTCGATTCCGGCGTTGCTCGTCGGTTTGATCCTTTTTCTCATTAAAGTTGTATTAAGACTAGTTGAGGAAAAATTCAACGCGCTCAAGCAGGATGCGAATCCACAAACTTCTCATCAAACAGATGAAATTCAGCGATGCATCAAGGAATTGGCACATCGAATCGATATACTCGAGAACCTTACATTCGAAAGTGAGCTCTCCATTGTGCTGCAGAGGCTGATCCGCGAGTTGAATTCGGAGATAAAACTGGAGAAAGCAAATCGCAGAAAATTCTTGCGCTTTTTCCGAAAATCACCTCCGGAATATGCTCCTTCGCAAATCGAATTGCTGGATAAATTTTGGTTATTCGCTCAGCTTCTCTCGCATGAAATAAAGGATGATGAAAAGGGGAAATTCCTGGATATTCTGAGGGGGATAGAAGAAACGCTGGGATGCATTTGCTCATTACCGCCAAAAAGCAGAATGGATATGAAGCACAATTCCAAATCAGGTTATTTGTATCATGTCGGAAAAAAGCAGCATGAAAGCCATTGAATCAGCACGTCAGGATGCGGGAAAAATTTCAAGGATGGTGAACTACGACGTCCAGCTTCTGCGGTCATCGAAAGGAACCGATTTAATGGGTGAAAAATTGCGAAGCGAATTACGCCAAACCTTCTGCGAATTCTTTGGCGTGCAGGTCGATCCATTCCAAAGCCGCCTCGCTGTACGGTATTTCTCTTGCTTCTTCAGCCATTTTTCTTTGGCGATACAAATCGATTCGAAACGCTTGTTCCAGCATACGCGCACGAAAGGCAGCCTGCTTGCTGATAAACATCACACCAACCTGAAACTTGCCTTCATTCTTCAAATAGTGCTTCCATTTAACGATTGATTTTGCATAAAGATGTTGTCTTGGGGAATAAATATGAATTTCAAGAATTTGACCTTCGGGGATGGGTTCGTCTGATAAAAAAGATATACCAAAATCACTCAAGTTCGTCGTCTGACTAATGTTCCTTCGCTCGTTCTTTAGAACCTTATACGTCAGCGGGATTTCGATAGGATGACGGACAAACTGTCGCCTTTCTTCCATGATATCTCCTGTTTGCTAATCCCAGTAGTGAATAGTCCATCGCAGGCTCATTTTTAAATATTCCATGCCAGTAGTGGCAATAATTAGACCATCTAAAAGCGTTCGCTATCGTGCTATCATTCGATATTATGCATCTTACGCTGCCATGTACCATTTTTTATACCAATACTTGTGCCATATTAAAACTATGTAGCTATATCTTGAAATCCCCTATGGTTAATTATCGACTTAGATGGAAATAAAATTACGCATTTTTCAAAAAGTTCATTTCAACATCTTTTTTAAATTATGATTGTCTATACATGCAGAGCCTATCTTATTAATTTATAGTAAATAAGGTCTGGTCGGCGGCATACATGATTTTTGCTGTTCAAGTGAATATCAGATCGCGCTGCAAGTAGATCATAACAAAAGCAATTGGGCAAAAAATTCTTTTATGTAGCAAGAATAATGTATTAATAATTTTAATTGATGATTGTAAAATTTCTATGGCATAATAACACATTTTTTCATCAATTTTCAGATCATAAAATAAAACTCTAACATATCTCTGTCAGAAAAAATATCAGAACATGTATTATAATTGATTGGTTGGTGTTAATACAAGTGGTTTAAAATCGCCCTGCGAACATTGACCATTATCATAGCAATTTTAATTCTATATGCTTATATTGTTTGTTTCGGGAAAATGGAGTTACTGATAATTATAGATTTGAGAGAAATGATTTATAATTGAGAGGAGCATGCTTCGTGTCAAATTTTCGGTCGGAGGGTTGGCTGAATATTCGCTTCTGATACCAGGCACAATTCAGGCGCACCCGGCGATATCCTTACGATTGCCTGCCAAGTTTTATCGGTCTGTTCGAAAACCACATCATTCAACCTGATTTTTCCAAACAGATATAGGGGGGATTCAGCGGTAACAGCCCGCTACAATTCGGTGATCCGGCGAGCGCCAACGAAACGGGTTTTATAGTATTGATTATCTATAAGATCTGAAACAATAACCCCTTTAGACGAACTCGCGTGTACGAATTTATCATCTTTCAGAAAAATCCCGACATGCGATATCTTCCCGGTTCTGCCAGTCCTGAAAAAGAGCAGGTCTCCAAATTCGAGCTTATGGCGGTTCACGGAATTTCCCTGCTTATATAGCGCTTTTGAACTGTGGGGCAGCTTCAGTCCGATTGCAGATTGATAAACTGCTGTTACAAAACCGGAGCAGTCAACACCTTCACGATTTATTCCCCCAGCCTGGTAGGGCGTACCGATGAAAGAGCGAATTTCAACAAGCAATTTCATCTTATCTGAAAGCTCGTGTTTTTCATGAGGTATCTCAGCAGAATTTATGGCGGGTTTGCTGATGTATTTGCGCCGGGAATAGGTTTCGGATTGCTGGTAATTCCTCGGCATTTGGTAGCAATTGAAAAATAATACGAGAAGCAGCAGATAAAATATTAAATTGCGGTGGTTCATAATGTTAAATAGCTCCTTAATTTCTTATCACAATTTAAGCCTGATGCTGATTTAGTTGCAAACTATTTCCTCTTGCCATGTCAAGTCCTTTGCCGGATTGCTGATCAGTCCTGTTTATTACATCGGTTTATTATTTAATAAATTAACATATAGCTAAACAAATTTGCCACAGATCAAAACTGTATTGCAAAGCCGGCTCTTCATAATGCGCATTTAGAAAATATGTGTCATTTTCGACTCATTCTCGTCATTTGCATTTACCATGCCAGGTAAATTAAAATGTGTGCTGCGCGCAAATCATTAACAGAAATTCAAATTTAGAATCAATTAATGCTTGACATTAATAAAAAAAACGCTATTATGTTATACGACGACACATTGGCTGGAATCAATCCTTTTTTTCTTTGGCATGGATTAAATTGAGTGTTTTCTTCTATTAACCAGCCTTTAAAACTATGATTCCAACAGAAAATACTATTTCTCACTGTAGCTTGAACGCTATTGGATTAAACCCTTCGAAGAGCTACAAAGGAAAGTGCAATTAAATTGAATCAAAAAAACATCAAAAGTTTAGCGAATTAGTGCTCATCGGAATCAAAATCCGCACAAGGCACGAATAACACCGGTTATGGTGATTCGGATAATTGTGTAATTAAAATTACGGAGGTGAAATATGGCAAACGGATTGGTAAAAGTGCCTGAACCTAAGAATGAACCTGTATTATCGTATCAACCTCAAAGTCCAGAAAAACTGGCATTAAAATCAAAATTGGCGGAACTGAAACGTTCTCAAATCGACATTCCAATGGTTATCGACGGAGAAGACATTCGTTCTGGCGATCTTGGCGAATGCTGCTGCCCGCATCAGAAAAACCATATTTTAGCAACCTATCATAAAGCGGGGGCGAAGGAAATCGAGCGCGCCATTGATGCAGCGAATAAAGCCCGTCCCCTCTGGGCAGCCATGCCATGGGAATCGCGCGCAGCAATTTTTCTTAAAGCTGCCGATCTGTTAGCCGGTCCGTTCCGCGCTGCGCTCAATGCGGCAACGATGCTGGGTCAAAGCAAAACCGTATATCAAGCCGAAATTGACTCTGCTTGCGAGCTTATTGATTTTTATCGGTTCAATCCATATTATATGCAGCAAATTTACGCACAGCAACCGGAATCATCGCGCGGCTGCTGGAATTATCTCGAACAGCGACCGCTCGAAGGATTTATCTTTGCTGTCACGCCATTCAATTTCACCTCGATCGCGGGAAATTTACCGACAGCTCCGGCGATAATGGGCAACACCGTACTCTGGAAACCCGCCTCCTCAGCGGTGTATTCTGCATTTTTTCTCATGCAGCTTTTTAAGGCTGCCGGCTTGCCAGATGGTGTGATCAACATGATTCCGGGATCCGGAGGACAGGTCGGAACGCCTGTGATGAATCACCCTGATCTGGCTGGTATCCATTTCACAGGATCCACCCCTGTTTTTCAAAACATGTGGAAAACCATCGGTAATAACATCACAAAATACCACAGCTACCCGCGAATCGTTGGTGAGACCGGCGGCAAGGATTTCATTTTTGTGCATGCTTCAGCCGATCCGGATGAGACTCTGACTGCTCTTATTCGGGGCGCATTCGAGTACCAGGGTCAGAAATGCTCTGCTGCATCCCGAGCATATATCCCTGACATCCTCTGGAAAAAATTGAAATCAAAATTAGCCGAATTGGTGGAAACCATCAAAATGGGCGATCCAGAGGACTTCACGAATTTCTTATGCGCTGTTATTGATAAACCGGCATTCGATAGTATTGTTGAATATATTGAATATGCCAAGGCGTCTTCCGAAGCCGAAATCATTGCCGGCGGCAATTTTGATGAGTCGAAAGGCTATTTTATCGAGCCAACGGTGGTGGTGACAACCAATCCGAAATTCAGGTTGATGGTGGAAGAGATATTCGGACCGGTGCTGACGATCTACGTTTATCCGGATGATAAATATGAGGATTCGCTGCATTTGTGCGATCAGACATCGCCGTACGCGCTCACAGGTACAATTATGGCGAGAGATCGCCGGGCAATCAATTTGGCTATAGAAATCCTTCGCAATGCGGCTGGCAATTTTTATATCAATGACAAGCCTACGGGGGCAGTTGTAGGGCAACAGCCATTCGGAGGAAGTCGCGCTTCCGGGACAAATGATAAAGCCGGCAGCATGATAAATTTGCTTCGATGGGTTTCACCTCGCACAGTGAAAGAGAATTTCGTGCCACCCCGCAGCTATGAATACCCACACATGAATGAAGCTTGATTTACGCACCGATAAGATTTGCCGTTTCTATGGCGCACATGGGAGGCGAAAGCAGGGGAGCAGTAGCGTATGCTTGAGCCGCTGCTCTCTTGCCAATTAATCTGATGGTGTTGATTGGTTTTATGCGTGAAAATCGGACCTGTTTGCTGGGTAACAGCTCTCCGGCTCAATGGGTTTCAAAATCTGCCGATTTTTAAAAGGCAACCGGGACGAGTTTTCTGCAAGAGGTGGAAAACAGAATTGCTTCATTTCATTTGAAACAGCACCCTCAGACGGGCAGGCTGTACAGCCCGGCTTCCTTGCTGATTGCACCCAACAACGAAATTACGTCAGTTTCCCTCAACGCTTTCCCATTTTCCGACAACTTGCATATCAGAATATTATAGCTCTTTTTTGAAAGCTTGCTGATGATAACCTCGTATTTCTCCAGTTGAGCGAGGATCAAACCCAACAAGTCCGCTTCTTCGGGGTAGGCAATAATGACAATTGTTCCTGCTTGTATAATTGTGCTTAAGATGTCATTTTTGAGGGCAGCCCATTTTGTATGAATCTTATTTGAATGCGAATTGATAGCGTTTAGCACCTGCTGACACAATTTTAATTGAATACCGATTTCTTCGATCGGCGCGCTCACCCGGTAAAAATCTTCAAGACTGTAATAAAATTCCCGCACAAAATCCTCGTCTTCGTCATGCAGATGCCGACGGACTTTCATTAGATTCATCATATCCATATCACGCATTCCTTCGTCAAAATCGCGGAAGTCGCCTATGGAATTTTTTATCGCTTGCTTGACCCTTGAATATACCTTATCAATCTCGGGATTCAGGCTTAAATCGACGCGCAAATCGAGTATTGTAAATTCGCTTTTGACATAGGCTTTTGGTGGCTTTACCGAGGCAATTGAAAAACCTTCTATCGAATCCAGATTTTTAACGCATTGATAAATCAATTTTTTAGTTGGCACTTCCAACGGCAACATCACAATCAAAATTTTGAAATCGATCACTTTTTCGGTAGTTTGATTCACACTTAAATAGACTTGAGTTTGGTTGGATAACTCATTTTCTCTCACCAAAAACGGGATAATTGCGCGCGCATAGTGCTCGAAGCCGCCAATCGATTCCAACCAGCTTTGACGCTCACGTTGCTTTGTTATTTCCATGTTTTTGAAAATCCTGCGGAGATTTTCGATCTGGATTGTATTGAGCGATTTCTTTTCGGCGGTGAGAATTTCAAATCGATGCACCGTAATGCCGTCATCGGAAGTAAATGATTTTTGATGCATTAGCCGGAAACCGGGACAGTAGGTTTCTATCGATTTCAGGCAATCGTCCAACAAGACTTGATTAGCTTTGCCCGCAATAGAAATCGAAGTAAAAACACCCTCTTTTTTGGTCTTGAAATTTTCAATTTCAACCTGCATCGCCTGGGTTTTGCTTTCCCGCACGGATTGCTGCATTTTATAATTATGAATAATTTGACCAGCGATGACTTCTACGGGTCGGTTTTCAATATAATCACGAGATCGGGCGGAAAAGAATTTCAAAGCTTCCCCATCGAGCGCGGTTAAATCGTCAATATGTTGCCCTTTGTACATGTCTTGAATTTTATCAATGACATTGCTGTAAAGCTGTAGTTTCTTGATTTCTTCGGAGAGAAGGGACTCTTTGGTTTTGCTCCCGACAGCCGCTTTTTTTATATCGTCAATAATGCGATTCGTCTGCGCCTGCAACAGAGCATAACCCTCCTGAGCATCAAATAGCAAACAAATCAGGAGAATCCCCAATTTCTCTTCGCGATGGCTAATGGTCAAACCCACGGCAGAGTAGATATTCCAGCCTTTTTCATGGATCACACCGATGCACGAATCAGATAATCCGGGCCAATCGGAACTGATAATCCCGAAAACATGTGCTATTGGAATCGATGCAGGCTTCGTCACCATGATTGGAAAAATCAAAATTTTATCAATTTCGTTGCGGCTATCCCATTCTTTTAGCAATTTTACAATCAGCGCCTGTTGCTCTTTTTCAGGAAAATGTTGTTGCGCAAGCTTAATTTCCTGAATATACTTCTCAGCCTCAGAAGCACTCACTGAAATGTGATACTTTTTTAAAGTGTTTTTAAGAAGGGTTGGCATTTTTTAGCTTTTCCAAACGAATGAATGAAGATTAACGAACACATTGTTAATTAAATGCGTTGAAGCAGGAGGGGCGCATGCAGTATACTTTTGATTTCTTTGCTTCATACCGCTCATTCTTGACTCAGGCATGAATAAGGAAGGTACTTGTCAATTTAATTTTCTTCAGGAGGTGGGATAAAATAAGTTACTAATTTAAATATCTCAGGTGGCTATTTATCAAAATTATTTTTAAGTTAAATAACCAAATTATTTTACCCCACCTCCTGAATATAAAAAAATTGAAATCAAAAAGCAAGCATAAACATTTGAATTCAGTAAAATCTCAGTTCAGGGAACACGATTCCAGCGAATTGAGGCAGTTTTTAGATTAAGATCGCTATCAAAATTATGGTAGGTCGTGGTGCTTAAATTCAAAACATCTGCGTATAATTAATTATGGCTTGAGTTTGATATATATCCAGGGAAACAGCTTTTGTTTGCGAATTTGATGAAATTGAAAAAATCAATAAAAATGTTGTAACTGGCAGAAAAAATTAGTAACTTAGTACCTGTTTTCATCATTGCATGTTAACATGTCAAATCGCTTGAAAGCCAAATTGAGAAAGATCGAAAAAATGGGTAAATCAGAACTACTTGGTGTAATTGATGTCGGCGCCAGCGCCATTCGGCTGGTGATAGCCGAAAAAAAAGAAAAAAAAGATTATATTATTCTGGAATCGCTGTCCCAGCCGAATCGCCTGGGAACCGATACATTTCTCGACGGAAAGATAAGCGCGGAAAGTGCCTGGGCGACCGTAAAAATACTGAAAAAATTCAAGCGCGCTTTGAAGGATTATAAGGTGACCCAATTTCGCCTGGTTGCCACTAGTGCGGTACGAGAAGCTGCGAATCGCGATTATTTTATCGATTATATATATCAGAATACCGGCTTGAAAATTCAGGTAATCGAAGGTGAAGAAGAGTGTCAATTTATCTTTTTATCGATTCGAAATAAAATGCTCGATGCGAATATTGATATTTCGGAGCCGAGTCTGCTGCTGGATCTCGGAACAGGAACCGCTCGAATCATTTTTATAAAGGATGGAAAAATGCTCTTCACGCAATCACTGAAATTAGGCAGTTTGCGATTGCGGGAGATTCTGCAAGACATTGATGTTCAGAGTTCCGAATTTCATAAAGTGCTGCGCGCGTTTATCCAGGCGGATATCGAACTGATTCGGAAAGTATCCCCGTTTCCGAAGATCAGTCGCTTCATCGTCACAGGGGTTGCAATGGGCGATATTTTGCAAGTCCTCGAACCTGATTTGCTTCAAAAAAATGTCACCAAAGTTGAAACAAACTGGTTTTATAATATTCTCGATAGCTTTAAGAGCACGTCGCAGGAGCAGTTTATCGAGAAATTTAACGTATCGGTAGATAAAGCCGATGTATTGGTCCCGACGATAATTATTTACCGGCATTTTATTGAAATTTTTAATCCGGATGAAATCGTCATCCCCAAAAGCTCATTAGCCGAAGGCGTCATCCTGAATGAATTTGCACCGTTGGAAAACTTTGATGAGCATATTATTGCGTCCGCGATCGAGTACGCCAAAAAATTTGGGTGCGAAGAATCGCACGCACAACATGTCATGCTGCTATGCGAATCTATTTTTACACAAACCCGTTCGCTGCATGGGCTGGATAAATCGTATTTGATCATTTTAAAGGCTGCCGCACTGCTGCACGATATAGGGCATTATGTTAATGATCAGGCACATCATAAACACACGCAGTACTTGATCTATGCATCGTCGATTATCGGCTTGACCACCTCTCAACTCGCTCAAATCGCCGTCATCGCCAGAAATCATCGCCGGTACGATGTAAGCATCCCATTGTGGCAATTCCCGGAACTTGCATCTGCCGATAAGAATGTCCTCACCAAATTAATAGCGATCCTGCGGATTGCCAATGCTCTCGATCGCAGCCATACGCGCAGAGTTTCTTCTTTAAAAATAAAGCTGGATAAGGATCATCACCAGGTAATTTTCAAAGTCAGGATAAATAAAAGCATCCCCCTGGAAAAATGGGCATTCAAGCATAATATGGAGCTGTTTTCAAAAATATTTTATGTAGACTGTATTTTAAGGGAAGAGAGGATTTTGAATGAATAAGCGTGATTACATAAAACCGGAATATTTTATCTCCAGGGAGCTGTCCTTTTTGGAATTCAATTATCGTGTGCTCGAAGAAGCAATAGATAGCACCAATCCCCTGCTAGAGCGACTGAAATTTATATCGATTTTCAGTTCAAATCTGGATGAATTTTTCATGGTTCGCGTCGGTGGATTGAAACAGCAAGTCGAAGCCGGTTATAAAAAGCCTGATCCGGCGGGGCTATCGCCGAAAGATCAAATCATCAATATCGCATCCAAGGCGCACGAACTCATTAACAAGCAATACAATTGCTTGAAACGATCAATTTTGCCTCAATTGCGAAAACAAGGCATCGAAATTCTCAGCTTCAAAGCCCTGAATGAAGAACAACAGGACTATTTCGAAGATTATTTTCACAATAACATTATCTCCGTCCTAACGCCTATGGCGTACGATCCGGGGCATCCGTTTCCGGTAGTAATCAACCTCACCTTGAATTTTGCCGTGGAATTGCGCAAGAAACGCGAAAAGCAACACTATTTTGCCATTGTGCAGGTGCCGACCGTTTTTCCGCGTTACCTGGCGGTTCCCTCTGCAACCGGCAATCATTTCATTCTTATTGAGGAACTTATCGAAGCATATTTGCCGACAATCTTCATAGGCTATGAAATCGTCGATACAATGCTCTTTCGAATCACCCGAAATGCCGATTTCGATCTGGATGAAGAAGGCGCGGAAGACTTGCTGGCTGAAATCGCCAAAAAGCTTAAAACCAGGAAGACCGGCAAAATCGTACGCCTGGAAGTCGCTGGCACGCCAGGCACCAAGCTTTTCAAGAAAGTATTATCCGAATTCAACGTAAAAACGTTTGAAGTGTACGATCGACTCCATCCGCTCGATTTGACCTTTTTTATGAAATTTTCCAATATCAAATCTTACGATCACCTGAGAAACAAAGAATTTCCGCCGCATCCCTCACCGCAGTTCAACGAAAATATTTTTGAGGATATCAAGAAGAAGGATATCTTCCTGCATGTCCCGTATGAATCGTTCGATCCAATCATCAACTTAATAGAAACCGCGGCAGACGATCCCGATGTTTTGGCTATCAAACAGGTGCTGTATCGCGTAAGCGGCAATTCTCCCGTTGTCAATGCCCTGGCACGGGCAGCAGAAAACGGTAAGCAGGTGTCGGTGCTGGTTGAATTGAAAGCACGATTCGATGAGGAAAGCAATATCGGCTGGGCGAAGACGCTGGAAAAAGCCGGTTGTCACGTGGTTTATGGCATTGTGGGGCTGAAAACGCACTGCAAAGCCTTGCTCATCATTCGGCACGAAGATGGCGGGGTTCAACGATATGTGCATTTAGGCACGGGCAACTACAATGATAAAACCGCTCGATTATATACCGATTGCGGCGTCTTTACTGCGAAGCAGGATTTCGGCGCGGATGTATCCGATTTATTCAATTTAATCACCGGCTATTCAGAGCCGGCACGATGGCGAAAGCTGGCTGTCGCACCGCTGACGTTGCGAAGAAGATTCATCAATCTGATTGAGAACGAGGTCGAACAAAGCTCTGCCGGCACGCTGGGACTGATCATCGCCAAGATGAATTCGCTGGTGGATAGCGAGATTATTCGTTATCTGTACTGGGCGTCGTGCAATCATGTCGAAATAAAGCTCATCGTGCGAGGAATTTGTTGCCTTCGTCCGGGCATTCCAGGCATCAGTGAAAATATTTCCGTCAGCAGCATCGTCGATCGATTTCTCGAACATTCACGCATTTATTATTTTAATAACGGGGGGCAGCCGCTCTACTTTTTATCCAGCGCCGACTGGATGCCCCGAAATCTGGACCGCCGCATCGAAACCATGTTCCCGGTGTCCGATCCCGTATCCCAGCGGAGAATCAAGGAGATTCTGGATTTCAACCTGAGAGATAATGTAAAAACCCGTATCTTGCAGCCTGACGGAAGCTATGCTCGAACTGACAAGCGGGGCAAAACACCATTTCGTGCACAGGTTGAGTTGTATAAAGCCGCGACTCCCGCGAAGGAGGCAAGATCACCGGTTTTTACACCGGCTTTTGAAGTGAGCACCAGTGAGGATTGATAACGCAGGCGTTATGATAGCAGCTTTTTTAGATTCATAGTAGATTTACTAATCTCAAATGTACTCAAGTCATTTATAAGCCGATTTCGCTATGATATAAACCAATTCCGCTGAAAAGCTTATTTTTTCGATATGCAGATCCAACCCTTCCACTGCATCAAAAAACAGCGCCTCATAATTTTCCGCCATTCCCTTCTGTTTTCCGCCCAGACTCTTGACCGGAAATGAAACTACAAGAAATCGGCAGTCAATCGTTTCGATTAAGCGCCGGGTGAAGCCCGCAACCTGCCGTTCGAACGTGGTGAATGATTTCAGAAAAAATACCACATCAGCGCGAATCGCTGGCAAATGCTCGATAATATCCTGTGCGAATGCCAGCGGCTCCCGGTGGATTAACTCGAGATATTGATTGGTGAAAGTTACCAATCGCTCATCGATGTCGTATGCCCGGTACTGCGTCTGGCGCGACAGGTTCATCCACGGAATTGAAAGTGCATTCAAGCCATTTGCCAGGTCGAGGATCGTTTCAGGCTCGCCGGTATAGCGGAATATTTGCGAGTAAAAATCATCAAGCAGCGGCAGGCGCTCCCTGGTAGAAGCGTGGGAAGACATGACGGTACGACACGCGTTTTTGAAAGACATCTTTGAGCTACCGCTGAGGCTTTCCTGCAGCGTACGATAAAATTTTTGATAATTTGCCCCGGCATCGAAAGCGCCGCAGATTTGATGCAGTTTACGCTTTGTTGCTTGCACGATTTGCTGGTTCTTTTTATATCTGCCAAAGTTATCCCGTACAATGCGATAAACGATATCCGGGCATATCGCATGGTATTTGGGGGATGATTTGACTATTTTTACCAGATCGGTTATTTGCTGATGATCCATTTTCAATATCGCTTCAATTTTTCCACATAAAGCCTGAGCTGAGCAGCGCCCTCGTAGCGAGCCGCAGAGGCGAGCGAGAAGGTTTCTGCTCCAGCGCTATGCTAGACAAGATTCTATCCGTTGGGTTCGTTGCTCAATCCAACGGATTATTCAGTTTGTCTCTTTATGCCCTCCTGTCAGGACGCTGAAGTCCGACTTGAAAGCCTTGCTTTTGTGCCTCTTCAGAAAACTGATCGGTCATGGATTGAAATTTTCGTAAAGATTGACAGGCTATTTTGTCTCTGGATCATCCCTAAAGTTCCCGAGATTTCCAATGACGCAAAAGAGCTGTCTCATGTCAGGCGCAAGACGACGACCAAGATTTCCTGAAAGTGCTGTCTTGAAAAGACGCTTGCGGGGATCAAATGGAACATCATCTAGCAATGCAATAACTTTGAGGGAAAGTGTGATGAGTTCAAGAGCGACTCGGGCAATGGTGATGATGTCTCCCTCGTCAAAGCAAGATCTTAGAGCGCGTGATCTTCGCAGCAGCATATCCAATTTTCCCTCAAGCCGCCGCTTCCTAATTACTGGAATATGTGACAACAGTCCTGCAAATCGTTCCTCATAGCTGTTGTGAATATCGTACAAGACTAAGGCATGACTGTAGACATACAGAGACACATCATCAAGTGCCTTCAGTTTCGCTTCAATTTCGTCGAAAGTAATTCCGTAATAGTGGAGCTGAACTCCCTCTATTGTGGTTTCTGAGGGTCTTCCAACCTGCCAAGGTCGGTTTTGAGAGATGACCTTGTAGACGTCTTTCTCGCATACAAGAGCCATATCAATGTCAGAATCCTTTCGGCAAAGACCGGTAGCCACCGAACCGACAAGGACAAATGCTATACGATCCGCATAGGAAGACAGCTCATCCAAACTCATGAGGTGCGGAAGGCACTTTGATCTGGCTAAATCAAGAAGTGCCTTTTGAATCTCATTCATTGTTTGCCCCAACCATGTCTTTATCATCACTGTCTAACACAGGATATTGCGTTTGGCGTTGCTTCAATTTTTCCATCAGCATCGAATAGAATCTCAAATTATGGATCGTTGCCAGACGACTCGCCAGACTGTCCCCGATCATATACAGGTGATGCAGATATGCCAGCGAGTAATTCCGGCAACAGTGGCAATCGCAGATATCTGATAGCGGTTCCGAATGATGCAGATGCTGTGAATCCTGGAGGTAAACTGCGCGATAAAATGAACCGTCTGTAAAACCTGAAAAATGACTGTCTGTGAAAACGAACAACCTGCCATGCCTGGCATCGCGAGTGGGTAGAGCGCAATCGAAAAGCGTATAGCCCATTTCAAAGCAAGCGGCAATATTCTCCGGTTTGCCGATTCCCATCGCATATTTTGGAAATTCATCGGGAATCAAATTCGCGGTAAACGAAAGTGTATCTGTGAGCAAACCTCGCTGTGCATCCAGGGGCCATCCGCCGAAGCCAAAACCATCAAATCCCATCGCGAGCAATTCTTCGGCGCATCGGCGGCGCAGGTCAAAACTGGTTCCCCCTTGAATGACGGCGAAGAGCAGGGGACGGTCATCCGCCTTTTTATCGAACAATTTATCGAATTCGGCTTTGCAAAGCTTTGCCCAGGCAACTGTGCGCGCAACCGCTAGTTGATTTTCATCATCACTCGCATCGGTTTTCGGACAATCATCAAGGCAAACCATGATATCCGCTCCGAGATTTGCCTGAATGCGGATCGATTTTTCAGGCGTGAGAAGCTGCTTTCTGCCTCCGATTTCGGTTCGAAATATGATTTCGTTCTTCCGGATGCTACCGTATTTTGGATTTTGATGGATTAACGAAAAAATCTGGAAGCCGCCTGAGTCGGTGAGGATTGGTTTGTGCCAGTTCATGAAGTGATGGCATCCACCCAATTGGCGAATACGTTTTGCCCCGGGATGCAGCATCAGGTGATACGTATTTACAACCAATCCCGGGATGCCGCAGCGTTCGAGGTCGATTGCATCGAGGCTGCGCACGACACCGCGGGTTGCATCCGGCAAGAATGCCGGCAGCTCCAGGATTCCATGCTGTGTTCTAAGCGTAGGCGTCATTTGCCGGAATTTTGAATGTCGATTAATTCGCGATAGGCATCGCGCCGTGAAATTGAAAATTTTTCCATCAGAAGTTTGGCTGCGTCTTTCGTGGAATAACCTTGCTGCAAAAGTGTTCTGGCTTGTTCGTTTATTGAAAGTTGGCAAGATTCAGAACGTTGCATCTCCGTCGTGTTTTCATCCGGTCCGATGAGCAGAATGATCTCTCCCTTTACCTCCGGTTCGAGTGCCCACAGGATCGAAGAAAGCGTTCCGCGCATGATTTTTTCATACGTTTTTGTTAAATCGTTGCAAAGCACTGCCGGACGATCTCCCAACAAACGCAGACAGTCCTCGATGAGCGTTTGCGTGCGTCTCGGCGATTCGTAAAAAATCAGGATGGTATCCGTTGCAGCATGAGCTAGTATCGCGCGATTGCGTTTTAGTCCCCGGCGTGGGATGAATCCCAAAAAGTAAAATTGTGGGGCTTTCAAGCCGGAGATTGACAACGCCGCAGTAATTGCTGAAGCGCCGGGCACGGGAATCACCTGGAAGCCGCCTTGTGAGACAGCTTCAACTATGACGGTTCCGGGATCCGAAATTGCCGGTGTGCCGGCATCCGAAACCAGCGCAATGTCTCTTCCCGCTGAAAGCTGCGCAAGTATCCACTCGATGCGCTTGTTCTCATTGTACGAGTGGCAGCTTATCACCTTTTTCCGGATGTCGAAATGAGCGAGCAGCTTGCGCGTCGTCCGGGTATCCTCAGCAGCGATGACATCTACTGCCTTCAGCAGTTGCAGTGCCCTGAGCGTGATATCATCCCGGTTCCCGATTGGTGTCGCAATGACGTATAATCTGCCCATGCGTTCAAAACCCTGCTTTTGCCAGTTTTAATTCGTTTTGAATATACTCAAAAAACCTTCGAATGTAAAGCTAAATTTTTCCTTTGAAAAAAGAAAAAAAATGATATATTCAAAAACGAATTGAATCTTAACTTGACCAAAAATTGAGCGAGGACTCATGAACAGATTTCGATATTCTCTCGATGGAAACTGGTACAAAGGCAACACTCACATTCATTCGGTTTTATCCGATGGCGGGCTGGATTATCATCAGCTTGACGGATTATATTCTGATGCCGGTTATGATTTTCTGGTTTTCACCGATCACTGGAAAGTCTCTACCGCTGAAACGCTTGCTGACCTGAGGCTGCTGGCAATCAACGGCGTTGAAATAGACGGCAAAGACGAAACCGGTTCCTATTTTCATGTTGTGGGCTTCGGTTTTGATGAACTGGATTTGAATGGCTCAACATTTACAGAAGCGCTTGAAAAGCTCAAAGCAAAGAACGCATTAAGAATTCTGGCGCATCCGCATTGGATCGGAAATTCACTTGAGGATGCGTTCCGGCACGATTTTCATGGGATTGAAATTTATAATCACGTTTGCCACTGGCTCAATGGGAAAGCTGACGGCGTGTTTCACTGGGATTGTATGTTGAAAAAAAATCCGCAGGTACTCGGTTTCAGCGTGGATGATGCGCATATTCGTCCCGAGTATCCGCTGTGGAATGGCGGCTGGATCATGGTGAATGCCGCATCTTTAACCAAAGCGTCAATCCTTAGTGCCATCCGCAAGGGCAATTACTATTCCAGCCAGGGACCCGAAATCAAACACATTGAGGCAGCCGCTACCCAGATCCGGGTGGAAACGTCGCTGGCGAAAATAATCCGCCTTGCAGGAGAAAATTGGTATGGGCAGCGAATTGGTGCTGACGATGAAACGGGAATCACCAGCGCCGATTTCGATATCAGCGATGCCAAAGGCTATTTGCGCATCGAACTCGAAGATTTCAATCATCGCAAGGCATGGACCAACGCATTATTCATTTAGAGGCGATCTGTGCCTCAATAGTTGCATTGGCAACTGAATCATTTGAATTAACGCGTCATTGTTACTAAGAGGAAGTGATAAAATATGCCTGAATCCCGTGCAAAGCCATTTTTAAAATGGGCAGGCGGCAAAAGCCAGTTGCTGAATGCATTCGTGACGTATTATCCTGCTGAGCTCGCACACGGTTCGATAACCAACTATTTTGAACCATTTTTGGGCGCCGGCGCAGTCTTTTTTTATCTGGCTCAAAAATATCGATTTAAATCCGCATTTCTGTCAGATGTGAATGAAGAGCTGATTGTAGTTTTTAAAGTGGTTCAAGAGCAGGTTGAGCCATTGATCGAGGAATTGGATCGGTTCAGCAGAGGCTTTTTTAAATTGGATCCGCCTGCCAGGAAAGCGCGCTTTTACGAGATTCGGGAGCAATACAATTCAAATCGGCGCCGAGTGAGTTTCAAGCAATTCCGCAGGTACTGGATTCTTCGCGCTGCGCAGTTCATTTTTCTAAACAAGACCTGCTACAACGGGCTGTTTCGCGTGAACCGGGATGGTTTATTCAATGTTCCCTTTGGCAGGTATCGGAATCCCTGCATTGTCGATGCAGATAATTTGCGCAATGCATCGCGCGCATTGGGAATCGCTGAAATCACTGTTGCTGATTTCGAAGCCATCGGTTCCTCCACACAGGAGGACGCCTTCATTTACTATGATCCGCCATATAAACCAATCAGTCGAACTGCCCGCTTCACGTCTTACAGCCGGCATAATTTTGATGATCACCAACAGGTCAGGCTGGCGGAGTTTTTCAAGGAGATGGACCGGAAAGGAGTCAAGCAGATGCTCAGCAATTCGGATCCGCGGAATGTCGATCCGGATGACGGCTTTTTTGATGAGTTGTATGCGCCCTTCAATATCTATCGCATCCCGGCGAATCGCGCGATAAACAGCGATGCGCGTAAGCGGGGGAATATTAACGAACTGGTGATCACGAATTATCCCAAATAATATTGTCCAGCAGTTTGATTTGCTCGCATTATTACTAGCCTAAAATTTATCCCAGGTTTCGTAAACCAGGTGCACATTCTCCGGTTTTGCGCCAGCACCAAATTCACACTGGGCAATAGCGCCGCCGTTGCGATAAAGGCACTTATGCGCCAATTCGACCGCCCGGATTACATCTTCGGCTGAACCAAACGGTAATATATGTTGGCGATCGATCTCGCCCCAAAATGTAATTTTTCCAGCGAACCGTCTGCCAAGCTCCTCGACACCCATACAGAAAATTTGTGAATTGATCGCATCCAGCCCAAGCTCAACCAGATCGGGGATGATATCCGCGATATAGCCGTCGGAATGGAAGAATATGGGTTTTTTATAATGGTGAGCAATGTCGATATAATCCTTGTAAAGCGGCTTGAAGATCTGGCGCCACATCGAAGGGGCAATGAGCAGGGCATTTTGGCTGCCCCAATCATCCATAAAGAAAAGCCCATCTACCTCTGTTTTTCCCCATAATTCCATCACATCGATATAAAACTGATGCATCCGATTGATGAGCGTAAACAGCTCCGGCGGCTGGTCCGCTAAATCCATATATAAATTTTCTGTTTTGCGAATGAACTGCAACCGCTCGAATGGTCGCGGCAAATCGCCCCCATTGAAAGCCGGTCCGTAAACGAACTTATCCTTCCGCCGACAAAATGCATTTACACCATCAATATCGACATCCAAAAACTCTCTCGGAATTCTGACAGTATCAACATCCGCCCAGTCTTTCAGCAAGGGGGTCTTCACTTCACCAATGATACCCGGCTGGTAATTTTCGAAAATGCATCCCCACGGATCGATGAATTGTCCGACAGTATAAGCCGGTCCCAAAACATCATACGAATGGAGGGTATCATGGGACACGCTGGGATATAACGGGGGAGCTGCAATAATATCTGCCGGGAAATCGTGCTCAAGCCGCTTGATTTCTTCCGGATATTTGGATACCACCATTGGAAGCGCCCACAAGTCTCTTGCGACACGTTGAGGTGAGCGAAAATCAAGGGTACGTTTTATTAATTCTCTGGACGTCATATTCAGCCTTTCTTGAATGTGGTATAAAAATAGGTTGCTGATACGCATCAAAAGATCCACCGGTTGAAAGTCAATTATCCCCTCACTCAGGCTGTTCGCTGCATGCAATCAATCGCTTCATCAATCATTGCCAGGTAATTTTCAAGCGGGACATAGCTCGGGACAGAATTCCCGGAACCCACCGCGTATCGCCCCAACCGACCACAGCCTTCGATCAACTCGCGGGTTTTTTTGCGGACACGTTCAGGTTCCACATCGCTCAGAATATTCAAATCAATACCGCCTAAAACAGCAATGCTCTGTCCATATCTTTGCTGGAAGTCCTGCACCGGAATGATCGCATCTTCAAAAGAATGCTTGCCATCGATACCGACATCGTTGATAAGGTTTTGCATGATTGCGTTGACATTCCCGCACGAATGCAAAAAATAGGGAAGTCCTTTTGCATGGGTTATAGCAGCGAGTTTTTTATGCCACGGAAGAACATATTTTCGCATATCATCGGGGGAGATGAGTGTTGCCGTGCGAAATCCCATGTCATCGCCCTGAAATATAGCGATGACATGCTCCAGATCAACCAGATGCCTGTAAAACGCTGTCATCAATCCGCCGATTCTGTCCACCACAGCCTGCACAAGTTCAGGATTATCGTACAATGCCAGACTTAGCCCTTCGTAGGACATAATCGCTGATAGATGCTCCAAAATGCCGCCGGCATGGCAGGTCATGAAGCCCATGCCTTCGGGCAGATTTTTAGAAATATATTCGAACGGAAAAAAATCCACAGACTCGATTTGGGGCCAGGGATATGACTCAAATTCATCCCAGTTTGTGATCGTGCCGTGTTTCGAATCGACCCATTCCCGTCTTTGTCTGGAGTTTGGTGCAGGATCGTCAGCAACCAGTCTGTGGTTTGAAAATCCCATCCCGGATTCGAATCGCACGAAATCATAGCCCATTCGATACCAAAATTCGATGAAGTTATTCAAATGCGCTGCGAAATTTTGCCGATCTTTGATTGCCGTAACCCATTGGCGGTCGAGCAAATTTTCCACGATTGGCTGCATCAGAAAATAGTCGACAATGTATTCCACCAGCGGGACGCGTGCGCTTTTTGCTCTGCCCATCAGGATATCAATAAAATCTCCAGCATCGGGCGTCGGATGCTTTAACGGTAAATGGCGTTGCATGCTTGATTATGCTCCTTTCTCAAGTCGATTTGCCAACCGGGATAACTGCGCGGTTGCGGGGTGACTTCCTCTTGCTTTTTGAGTGATGCCCTGTTCAGGGCGTCGATTTCAAATATTATGGAATTTAAGGCGTTTGGACATTTTATGCAAGCACTATTTTTCATTTCCGAAGCGCTCATTGGCGCAGGTGTATTCCGACGGTTAATTCGAATGTTTGATTTCCAAAATGAAACCCGGGGGGACGATATCTGAGGTGATCCTGCAAAATACCGAAGCGAATTTTTCTGCATACCTGTTCATGAATGGGCGAAAAAAAGCCAGTCATCGCCTGTTGGATTGCGGAAATCGCGCATGGTGTGCCGACGAATCCAATTAAAATGTACGCCCTTTGAACAATGTGCTAAAATAAGTCAACATCTGCTTCGATTTCCAAAACCGGAAAAAAATTACTCGTTCGTAGGAGCTTGTAAATTCAACACATATTCATTCCATAGCAAGCGATGGTTTGGTATTAATATTGCCATCTAAAGTTTGAATTGATAAACCAGAAATTGAATTTGAATTGAAATGAAACTGTACGTAAATGCTGAGTCGAGGATTGCAGATGAAGAACATTTTGCTATTTGGTAAGAATGAAGCCGAAAAGTCTGCACTTGCGGATGTTTCGAGAATGGATGAATATTTGATAACAAAAACAGAAAGTATGAAAAAGGCATTGAAAATTATGAGAAACGAAGCACCGGACTATGTCATTTGTGCCGGCACAATTCGGTTGAACGCTGAAGGAAAATATTATCTCGAGCTATAATCTTTCGAAGCAAATGCCCCCCTGCTACCTGATCACGCTCATAATTTCAGCACCACCCTATCCCCCACTCAATTCGCTCAAGCTTTTCGGGCAGTCACAACCAAATTGGGTGAGTTGTTTTCATCAAAACTTGTGAATTGCATGTCGCCGAAGTATTCAATATCTACAAAATTATTTGCAAGCAAAGCATACTCAATCTGCGCTTTTACATAAGGGAAGAGCGGTGTTGTCTGCAAGCGATGACTCGATTTTTCATTCTCCCACTGTATGGTGAGAATATTGAACTGAATTAACGGGGGAGTAAAATCATAGAAACGAATGAGTTGTGTATGATCATCCCTGCGAATGCCGATGATGCGTTCCCGATTTTCAAGGATGCGTTTATAATTAAGCAATTGGAGCACGCATCTGCCATTGGCGTTTGACACTGCTGAAAAGCTTTTCATCGCAGCATCCAGTTCCAGTTCATTTAGCAGATGCGGCAGCGAATTACCGAGGCACATCACTGCATCAAACGCGCCTGAAATTTGCCGATGCAACTGCTGCATGGGCGTTTGAATCCAGGAAATGGTTACTCCTTGCTTCTCCGCATTTTGCCTGGCTTGCTCAAGCATGGCATCCGAGACATCTGCGCCGACAACTCGGATCCCCATTTGCGCCAGACCAATCGCATGGATGCCTGTACCACATGCCGCATCGATAACCGACTCGAGCTGATAGCGATTCACCCATTGTTTCATAGTTTTCGCTTCGTTTTTCAATCGCGCTTGAAAGTGAGTCATTTTATCATACGTTGCTGATATCTCATTGTAAAATTCGTTCGCTTCCATTGCGTTGCCTCCGCTATATCTCCCTCGTCTTCTACATTCTCTCATTCGCCCGGAATGCTGCTTTCTCAAATTGCCGACACGACTACAAATCAATTATGTGCTTCTGATGCTCTCTTCGCGGGAAGGATTGCATCAGCGAGCCATGCGGCACCGATTGCTAACGCCAACACTTCGAGTCCCGCCAGTGCAGTCATTTTTCAGCCATGATTAATTTTACCCTAAAAAAGAATGAGAACGCGGATTAAGCAGATGAAGCGGATATTAACGAATTTTTTATTTATCTCAAAAAATCAAGTTAATTTAATTGTGGCGGTAAAATTAAGGATTTCAAATTTAAATTTTCAAATATTCCACTATTTGCATCTATAAAAACCAATAATCTTTTTCAAAGACACAATCAAGATTATTAACACTGTATTACCATAATCAGCTTTGCTATTTTTGTGAATCGATGCTAAATAAATAGATACATTTAAGTTTATAAAAATCAGTATAAATCCGTTTAATCCGTTTAATCCGTATTCAATAGATAAATACCAGATAGTCAATTAAATACCCCTTGAAAAACGACTGCCAGCGCCGGCATTATTCGCTCCAGCAGAAAAATCGAATCCTCGACAGCATAGCGAATAAAGCCCGGGTACGCCACCGTGATGCTGAAGACGATGCTCCACACGGCTGTTTTCTCCGCGCCATTGGACGCCTGAGAATAAGCTTATTCCTGAACGAAAACGCTAATCCCGCGGTGAAGAGAGTCACACATCCTAAAATAACTGCCAGAACAGCATTAAACCATCCTGCGAATGCCGCGTAAAATGTGCGCTCAACAGAAATGCTGGAATCATCGGCGGCAGCAACCTGATGACATTCATTTTGAATTTCATTCAGCCTAATTCGCTGCAAAATATGTTTTGATCAAACCGTTATCGGCGTTTCTTGACCAGACTCCGAATCCTTTTTTTTGCGCTAATTCTATCAGTGGTGCTGGCAAAAATGCTGTGATCAATTCAAATATTTTGTCCGGTTGCATAGTTTTCAGCTCATTCATCACGATGTCTGCCGGAAAACCTCCAGCATCGATCATTTTCCTTGCATCGAAGTTTTTTTCGATTCGGGATTCATCGAACCAGTCCGGTGGATGTTGTACCGGTTCGTTTTGACTCGTTTCAGTTGCGTATTGCTCCTGAATCCCTGCGGCAAATCGCAGCGCATTAATCAACGCACCCAACGAAATGTTCCCGACTTGTGCCGCCTGCCGCAAATTGGTGACTTTGGCAATGGTTCTGCGCAACAGCGGATTTTTCAGTTTTCGAAAAGGCGGTGCCAATTCGATAAGCGTTGCCTCAGTTTGCGGAAAATGCTCGATCAGGGCAGCAACTTTGGTCTCCGGATTAATCGCGAATGTCTTGTTTTGCTGATTCATCTTACGCCTCTGTTTGATTGTAAGCGAGTATACGTTTTTCACCTTTCAAAGCGCGTTTTTCTGTCAAGTCCTGACTAACTTCCAGCGTGCCCAGGTAATCGCCGTTTTCACCGCGCAACGCAAAATACTCAATATGAATGAATCGACCATTCATATCGATCCAGAAAGCTGCGCTCTGGCGATTTCCGGATTTGAAATCGTCGAGAATTTTCTGTACAATATTAACGCTTGAAGGCGGGTGACACAATTGCACCTTCCTTCCTATAATCGCTCGGTTTCGTGCAAAAATCCGCTCCCTGCCCTGCGTGAAATAGCGGACTGTGTCGTCACGGTCAACATACGTAAGATCGAACGGAATCGTGTTTAAAATCGCCTGCAATTCCGGTATGGTGAAACTGCCGCTGGTCAATTTAATTCGCATCGAATCCTCATCGTGAATTGCAGCAGCCCCGGGGATTTCCGGCTTCCAGTCATCCGTCGGATCGTACAGACAAAATCCGATTTCGCTGCTTTGAGTATAGATTTCGTACCACTCAGCTTCAGTAAGCTTGTCGAGGCACATGGGAAACAAGATCTCCTCCTCTTTCATGATCATCCCATCTACCGCATCGATCCCCGGATGCAGCACCAACTCGACCACCGATTTCAGTTCTTCAGCAGTCATGCCGGGAGTGACTGACATGGCTTCAACAGCCGCATTCAATAATTCGCGTGCTTCGTCATGTTTGCCCCACATCACCGTGGGCGGACCGGTAATGCCGTGCTTTTCGAGAAACGGGAAAAGCAGGTTTTCTTTGCGTTGATAATGCTTCTCTACATCCATAATCGCGTTAAGATGTAACCTGATTTCATTAGAAATGTCAGTGACATCGGAATCATCGGATAATGACTTCACCTTCTCAAATAATTCATTCATTTTTTGCAGCTCTCGAGCAAGCGCCCGGTTTTCCTGCTTGAACGTATGCACCGGATGTCCCGCAGGCGCCTCTTTCGCATCCCGTAAGTCGATTGCGCCGCTCAGGGCTGCCGTATGAACATCGCAGAGTTTCAGCACTTCTTCCTGTGGCAAGCCTTCAGCGATGAGTTGCTGTTCGACCTCTACAACGTCATTGTAAGGGACCTGCCCCAATAGGCGTATCAATTGCAAGCGCACTGTTTCGGGCGCCTGACCGCCATGCAATTGCAGGATTGCGTGTTTCAATAATTCCTTTTTCTTCTGTGCGTTATTTATTAGCTCACTCATGATGATGCCTCCATTGTGCAAATTTCAGAGTAACTATATTCTGTTCGAATTAACGGCTGCTTGAAAATTTTACAGCAATTTCCCAACATATTGTTCATATATTTCTACTGATTGATCCATTTTATATTGCCAAAGATTTCCAAAATTTAATTCAATTTTAAAAGGAGAATTTGCGCCCGGTCTCCTCGCGGATATAGCTACTTTTGCCAGATGCAATCCCTTAAAAGCAAAATCACAGGAGACCAAAGCAAATTGCTCAAAAGAAGATAACCAAAATTCAGATTATCATCATTGACTAAAGTCAAGACTTGAAAAAAAGAATGTAGCCTCATAATCAAAAAAAATTCTGCCATGAATGAAAAAATCATTGGTTATTTGTTTAAAAATGCTTAGATTAATTCACATCGAAACGGTAACTGAAACCATTACTATTTCCTGAACCGGCAAGCTGGTATCGCGTGGATGAAAAATTTTTAGCTTGCAATTTTGCGCCACGCCTCTTACAAAGCTCTGCCGAATATGGATGAATCGATACTACGTGTGAAAGATTCCAATTTTATTCAACACGCCACTAAACCCCGGAAAACGTATGGATAAATTTCTGGAAAAGGTACAGCTTTTCAAAGACCTGTCAAATGACGAACTTGAGCAATTATCAAAACTCGTATCCACAGAAGCCGTACCAGCATCGACACTGTTGTTCGAAGAAAACAGTACCCGCGAAGCGCTGTTTATCGTGAAGCAAGGTGAAATTCTGCTTTCGAAAAAATCATTATATGGCACTGAAAAGCGGTTGAATGTTTTTCGCAAATATGATTTTTTCGGCGAAAGCGCATTGTTCGATCAATCGCCGCGCACAACCTCTGCCAGGGCACTGACTGATGCAATCTATCTGCGGATTCAACGCACGGACTTTCTGACATTCCTTCAAAAAAATCCGTCGGTGGCAGCAAAGATCTACCTTCGGATATCGCGGGTAATCACCCGACGAATGCAATCCACGAGCACGCTGCTCGCCAATGAAGCAGCGCAGTATGCATCCGGAAGAGTGCGCAGTGAATACGATATGTTGGGCAGCCGCGATATTCCCCATGA
>JAFGMA010000047.1 GCA_016927835.1 Candidatus Zhuqueibacterota bacterium
CTTAAGCATGTCATTGCGAGCGTAACGCAGTGGAGCGAAGCAATCTCTATGTTTACAGTAAGTTATGAGATTGCTTCGTCGCTCGTAACTCGCTACTCGCAATGACAAACTAATGTTACTTTTTAATCCTTAACGAGTATAATGTCCTGGGTGCGCTGGATGCGGTCTCTAAATCGGTCACCACAATTTGTAATGAAAGCTATATTAATGCACAAACGGTTTGCCAATTACTTGAATTATTAGCGTATCAATAGGCTGGTGAACGAATTTATTTAATCCTTGATAATGCGCGATACCAGAAATGTCAACTTGTCACCGCAACTGCTCAAAAGCTGAACATTCAATTGGTGTATCTGTCAGCATATTCCCCTAATCCAAATCTAATTGAACGACTTTGGCGTTTTACAAAAAAGAAAGTCCTTTATAATAAATTCTATAGCTCTTTTAATGAGTTTAAAAACGCAATAATTACTTGCTTGAATGAAATGAAAAATTATGCTTACAAAAACGAATTGAATTCGCTCTTGACTTTAAAATTTCAAACCTTTGATTTGTTACAAACTAACCCGTAATGAGTATAGCCTTTTAAAAAGTATTTCAGAAACAAAAGCAACGGCACAGCGCCAGCAGATGCTCCACGAATATGCACGCCAGGGGAATGCGCTTCTTGAAGAACGAGATCGTTTCATCGCTGATAAAATTGACAATACGCTTAAGACCGGCGAAACCGGGTTGCTCTTCATGGGCATGATGCATCAGGTGGAAAAGTATCTTAAAAAAAACATTTTTGTGAAGTTCCTGATCCTTCGTCTGCCATTCAAAAAAGCGGTACGCTTTCCGGAGAATACGCTATGAAAACAACAATTGCCTGTCCGATCTTTCGACAGCAGGAAAAAACAATTGATCGCCTGACCCGGCAGATCAACCAGAGCAAGGATATTCAGGAAAAAGCAAACGCCGCCCATGAATTGCTGGAGGAAACCAGCATCTTGCTCAACTGTGAAAAATATGATGAGCAAAGCGGGGATTGCATGCATTGCGTGATGATATCGAAAATGCGAACCGAGACTGCGCAAATTCTTTTGAAAGCGTCGCAGTTGGGTGGCGCACGAGAAGGCTAATCAGAATTTAAATGACGTCATAGTAGCCAAAGTAAACTTTGGTACTCCTTCTCGTAATGCGATTCGGATGTAGCGGGAGAGAAGCTTTTGAATGGTTGAAATGTTGTAGGATGCCAAAGTAGACTTTGGCACTCCTTTTAATCCTGTGATTTGAATTTCAGGTGACCGAAGTCCCAGGGGCGATGAAAATCAGCGATACCGAGAACGCTCCAGGCGTAAAATTCCATCTGCTCATTTTCAGGGGTATCTATGCGATAAAAATTGATGCGCCACAGATCGCCATCTTTGGGCGGCACATTTGGCGCGCCCCATAGTTCCGCAAACGGAATCGCATATTCAGCGCTCCAGCCGCGCGCCCTGCCGGGATGATCGGTTTCGCCATCCACAAAAATTTTAATCTGCAAATCCACCAGATTCAATTGCCATAACGGAATATATTTGGCTTTGGGATTTTCCGGTGTTCGGCTGTTCAACAGGGATGCGTCAAAAATGACTCCCTTGGGGCTGACATTGATTTCATAATACTGATGGAATAAGCTCGCAGGATTGACGAATACTTCGACGCACTCTTCGGTATATACCGGTCCGTCGCGTTCGGTAACCGTTCCCCATACGTAATCATCTTCGCAGCGAAAAGCGACATACAGATATGTGTCGTTGTAAAGCAGGCGCACTTCGGTTTGAAATCTGCCGGGCTTCCCGGATGCGGCATCAACCAATGTAACCGGCGATGCTTTTGCCCAGAATGGATCGTCAATTTTCCCCGTCAAAACAATATCCCGCTGAATTTTATTGCACACATATTCCGGCGTCGAGTCCGGTGGGATCGAATCGTTGTCCCGCGAAGTGCACCGCTGGAATATCAAAAGAACAATAAAACTCATCAACAAGATTACCGGCATCGTTTTGTTTTGCATGTGATTCACCTCCGGTTAGCTGGTTCTGTTCAGGAAATCTGCCATTCTATCCTGGCAATACTGATTCATTGCACCGACATCGCCACCGATATTCAGAAAGCTAAATCCCATATCCACAAGCTCCTCCAGGTTGCTCATATCTGTTACCGTACCTGCAAATTTTCCATGCTTGAGAGCAGCATCTGCCACCCGTTTTCGTGCTTTAATCAGCTTTGGATGAGTCCATTCACCGATTGCGCCGATTCTGTGGCTGAAATCACCGGGTCCGAACAGCAGCATATCGATCCCATCGAGGGCAGCGATTTCATCCAATTCATCGAGCGGCTCCGGATCTTCGATTTGCAAAATAATGAACCGTTGTTCGTTCGACTGCTTGATATACTCTTTCAAAGGCAAATTGCAGTATGCGCCGTCGGCATTTCCCCCGTCAACAGCGCGCTGCCCGATGGGATGAAATCGCGTCATTTGAACCACGTTGGCTGCATCGGCTGCGCTGGTTACATGGGGTACCATAATCCCGGTTGCATCCAATTCAAAAGGTTTGATGTAATCGCTGTAACTGCCGCGAGCAGTTCTTACCACGACATCGACATTATGCACTTTTGCGGCTAAAATCTGTGCCCTGAGTACATCCCAATCCCTGGGGATATGCTCCGAACACAGCCAGATACAATCGAATCCCGCCATCGCTGCAACTTCGATGATGCCGGTATCGGCAAAATTATTCTTGAAACTGCAAACAACTTTACCCGCTCTGAGTTTTTTCAAAACACGACTTGGTCGCATATTTTCTCCTGTTCGCTAAAACGTAATATTTCATTGGCTTATTTATTTGGTTTTCTGAAACGTATTGAATCAGCTAAGATTTGATCTCGATTTCCACCGGGCTGTCCGAAGCATTTATTTTCAATTCATGCCGCTGGTTATCATATTGCCAGTCGGATGATGATAATCCTACACCATTGGCTTTCACCGCGGATGGTTTAAATTCGAGCGCCACGGTGAAACGCCATTTCCTGGTACCTGGCTGTCCCTCAAAGGAACCCACCGTTTTTTCGATTTTGATCACTGCTTTTGATTCATCGCGCCAGGTTGAAACAGGCGTGAGTGCAAATTTGCCGTTTCGGTGATCGAGTGTAACGCCATCATCCTCATAAAATTCAAAATGACTTTCATCTGCCGCTGGAAATACGTAGAGCATGATTTCGTCTAACGCCCTTTCGCCACGGTACTGCATAAGCTGACCAAACGGGATAATCGCCCCGGAACGCACGAATAATCCGCCTCCGCGATCTTCAGTCAATGTGAGTGATATTTTCTGCTTGCCATCAAACACCTGTCCGCTCCAGTAATCTTTCCACTTGCCTTCCGGCAGCCAGGTTTCGGGCTTATAAATGACAACCAATAAATCGCGTCCGAGCAGGTACTGGTGCAGAATGTCCTTGCATTGCGGATCGTTCTGAAATTCGAGTGTTAGCGGGCGCATGAGCGGCATCCCGGTCAGTGTTGACTCGTATGCCCATGAATACAGATAGGGGAACAGGCGGGCGCGCAGCCGGCTATAATATTGATGCATTCGCAGTAGCGCTCCCCCTTGCAGCCAGGGCATGCGAAAATAATTCCAGCTATTGATCTGGCTCCAGGGTTGCAGATAGCCGAAATGGATGCCTTCTTTTTGCGCCACTTCCATATCATTGGTTATCCAGCTATGACCAACCATTGCCGTATTCAGCATTCCACCGAGGGTGTCGAGCCGTCCGCCGGTATCGCCGGTCCATGTACCGCACCATGCCTGGAAACCAGCCCAGCCGGAGACGGTGAAAACGAGCGGTCTTCTTCGGGTGTACGTTTCAAATCCCCGATACATTTGTTGCGAGTAAAGCAGCGGGTAGAGATTGTGCATTTCAGCATCGCGCATGCCGTTGCCGTATATCCGGTCCGGGTGATCATTCACCTGGAGCGAGCCATCCTGCTTGAAAAATTCAGCGCCCTGGTCGATAAATTTTTTCAGGTGCTCGAACCAGCCCTGGTCGCGTTTGGTCAGCTTATCCATAAAGCAAGGGGTTGAAAAATGTTCATCCACCTCAGCTTCAGCATGAAATTGACCTTTTGTGCCTTCTTCAATTGCGGTGCTTTGCGACTTGGTCACCTGGCGTTCGGCTTCGAATGAAAGATCGTAATCGTTGCACAACCAGAGCTCGAGGTGAAATCCCATGCGCTTCAATGCATTGGTGAAATTGTGCGGACCATTCGGCGCATAGAACGGAATCGGGAACAACTGGTCATTCCATTTTTTTTCGACCGAATAGTCATAAAAAGTTTGCATCCAGCCCGGTTCCAGCCCGATAACATCGCAGGGTATTTCTTCCCGGCGAAAATTCAGGGCGTCATTCACCACTTCGTAATCATTGGCTTGCATGCGGCAAAGATACCATAAGCCGAACGACCAGTCCGGAGGCAATTTGGGCTTCCCCGTCAGATCAGTATATTTTTTGAGCAATTCTTTGAAATCATTACCGACGAATGCATAAAAATCAATTGCGCCGCGCTTATCGCGCCAGGAGTACTTTGATTCATCGCTCCGGCACATATCGAAAGCAACATGATGCGTAGTATTCACCAGAATACCCACACCTAATGTTGACATAAAAAACGGAACCGGAATATACGATGATACATTTCTGACCCATAAATCCGCGATGTGTCCCCGATGATAAAGCCTTTTCCGCGTTTGATCGCCGAAACCCACCCAATCTTCTTCCCGCCTCGCCGCGAAGTGTGCCGAGGCGGCGTTGCTCTCGAACGCGATCTGTATCAGATGCAATAGTGTTTCGCGGGAAACCTTTTCTGTCAGCAGAAGCTCTTTGGAATTTTCAGAAAATGAAAGCGTCAACCGGGTAGTCTCAATCGTGATCATGCCGTCGGCTTCATGAATTTCCGGCGTATACGAGTCCGCCGGTTCGAGGATGAATCCGTATCGATTAAGCCCCGTATCTTTGAATTCGCCATGCGGAATGATTTGAATTCTGAATAGATCGTTCTTTAATGCTGTAATTCGGATATGTCCCCAATCCGGTATTGCTTTCTCGAAGCTTTGCATGCTATACCTCATGTAAAAATATTTTTTAGAACATGAGACTATCGGGAATGTAGACTCGTCACTCGCTCGAAAATGCGTGAATCCGGCGCGGCTCTTTCACGAGCAGGATGAACCATGCCACCGAAATGATGCTGCTTATCAAACTGAGAGCGAATAGCGTACGCAAGCCCCACGTTTTTGCTACCGTGCCAGCCAGCACTGGGATGACGAGCAGCGGCAAGTAGACCAACAAGTTGCCCACGGCAATGTGCGCGCTGCGATTATCGTGGGTACATGTTTCAAACATCATATTATTATGCGAGATAAAGGCACTGCTTCCGGTGATGCCGATGCAGAAGTATGCCATGATACAACTCATCGCGCCGGTACTCATCAGCATGATAACCAGAGCCAGTACCTGAAACGCGGTCCCGGCAATGATTCCGATTCGGTGTCCGTAGGTATCGCCCATACGCCCCAGCAGCAAATTCGCCAACGCCGTCCCAAAAGTCATGGCGGCGCCGCTTGCCACGATGGTCGCATCATTCAACGCCCCGCCTGAAAGCGATTGGTAAAAAACCGCGATAAACGGTACAATACTGAATCCGGGTGCTGCCAGAATTCGCCCGAAGAGATACTGCCGAAAATTTACATCCTTCAGGCTCAATCGGAAGCTCTGCCAGACGTCTATCGCTGCCAGTTGGTTCACCGAATCATCAGCAGATTCAGCGGGATCATCAATTAGCCAATGGATCAAAATCGATATAATCGCCACAATCCCGGCGCCAAGATACAGCAACAAGAATGATCTGTTTCCGGGAAGCGTTTCAAGAATCCAGCCGGCAAGCAAGCTGCCGCCGGTACTGGCAAAAGAGAGCGCGAAGAACGCCAGCCCCATCACGGTTCCCCGGATGCTGGTTTTGAACAGATGCGCGATCCAATCCAGCCAGACGCTGATGATGCAGCCCATACCCACGATATATCCTGAGAAGCCAAGCAATAAGCCCCACCGGGTGAACGCCTGGCTCTGACTCTCGGCAAAATACAAAATAGCGGCGTTGATAAAAAGAAACGGAATTACCAAAACCAGATGCCAGACAACAAGTCTTTGCTTGCGTTTCCTGCGATTGACGAAGAGTACCGCGCCGAAAACCTGCGGTACCACGACCAAACCCCTTTCAATTGCCGCAATGGACCCGATCATCTGCTCCCCGGCACCAAAATCGCGCAACAGAACCGTGAGTACTGTTGCAGCGGCGACCAGTCCCGTCTGAAAGCCCCAGAATGCCTCGCCGGTGACGTTCAGGGCAGCGTTCCGTAAATCTTGTTTTTCGATGATGCTATCTCCGCCTTATAGCCAAACTCGCAAAAATGTCTCATTGCTTGTACGGCGCATAATCCACTACAAATTCAATTTCGAGTCCGCTGTGCGTTTCATTCTCCTTGTAATCGACCTGCACATCAGGTGGCGCCGTGATTGAAAGGCGTAATACTTTATTTTCCACGCGCCATGATACGGTCAGAGGTCCGTTAATCGTCGATATCGCCCCTTTTGCCCGGGAAAGCCCGTTCAAACGCGGACTGACTTCGAATGCAATGCCACCCGGTTTCGTTTGCCTGATTCCCAAAATAATGCGATTGAGAAAATGGAGCGGAGATGACGACCAGGCGTGGCAATGACTTCTGGTCGGGAATTCACCGGATCGAAATGTGCTTCCGGGAAAATTTTCCCAGACGGTGGTGGCATCCGCTTCAAGCATAGGCTGATAGCTTTCGAGAATGGATTTGATGATTTCATCCGGTTTGCCGGCTTTCTCCAGCGCCTGAAAGTAATACAACATCACAAATGGCGAGCCGACACCTACCATGTCCTTCGGGGGATCGATCAGGTTTTTGAGCGCCGCCGCAGCGTTGTGCTTCTCCACAATATCAAACAGGATCGACAGGAAGCTGGTGTGCTGTGAAATTGATTGGCTTATGCTACCGTCTTCGTGAATGCTGTCCGGGTAGGCATTGCGCTCAGAATCCCAGAGCTTATTAATCGCAGTGCAGAGCTTTATCCGGTAGCTTTTCAACCAGATGATCTGTGATTTATCTTTCAATATTTGTGCGCATTTAATCGCTGCATCGATGGCGCCGACGATGAGCATGCTGTTGTGGAGTACGGTTTCGTGCCCGTCATCTATCCCGGACCAATCGAACATGTTCCACATGGGCGCACTGAATAAATCTTGTTCGTTCAGGAATTTTTCAGATCCTTTCAAATTGAGGATGACGCTGTCCCAGGTTTCACGCAGGAATGCTTCATCGCCGGAATACGCATAATAATCCCAAACCGAAATCCCCCAGAGAAAACTCCACGCAGGCAACAGGCAATCCCAGGCAGACGGAACCTGGCAGCCGATAATCGGGAACCGTTCCAGCGATTCCGCAGCCAATCGGATGCAGCGCCGGGCGATGTCGGTTGCACCAAAAGTTGTATAAGCGAAAAAGGCTTCATTCCTGGCGTCGCCGACCCAGAGGGTTTGCTCGTAGAGCGGGCAATCCGTAAATGTATCCTCCATGCATAATTTCAGGGTGCGCGCGGAAATTTCCCAAATTTTGTCCATACGGGGATCGCTGCATTGGAAGCTGCCGATCTGGTTGACCGGGTAGGTGGCTTCGATCAGGCGCAAGAGCCTGATGCAAACCGGCGAATGCTGATTTCGCAGGGTTAAGTACAAATAGCGACCGGAGCGACGCTTCAACGAAGTGAAGCTGTTCACGCCGGCTTTGGTGATATAGCTCACCCCATTGCGGTTATCATGCGAATGCTGAATTTTCCCATTATCGGAGATATATTCCACGCCGTAAATATCCAACTCGACGCCTTCATCGGCAATCAGCTCAAACTCATAATATCCACAGCTCTGTTCACCGATATCGTACGCGAGCTCCATATCCCCGGAATTCGGGGGATTAATCGTTGTAATTTCAGCATTATCAAACATCAACGCTGCCGGATTTTCAACTTTGTCACGCGCGTCGCCTATGACGTTTCGATGGATGAATTTCCAGTGGGTGTCGCGAACAAACATCTCATTCGTTGGCAGGCACTGCGCCTTATCGCCAAGTAATTGCCTGAACGTGGCGACGTCCGTTATTTCCCTTGAAAGCTCCTGTGTTGTGGCTTCATAATTCTCAGTGATCTGTTGCTTTTCTTTTCCTGCGCCTCGTTCACGCCAATTCAAATCATCGCCGGCGTAAGTAAATTCGGGAAATGTGATCAGGCACCATGGATTTTCGTATGCCGGATCAAGCGGATTGATCAGTTTCAGCGAATCCGGAGGTTGGAGGATGCGCAGGCTTTTTTCTTTTCGATGCCCGAAATGCTCGGAAACAAACGCCAGAATGATATGTTGCCCGGCTTGCAATTTGTATGTGCCATCGGGCTGATGCACACCGTCGACACTTATGCGGAATTCTTCGGTAAAAAAAGCGACACTCGTCTTTTGAGCCAAATTTAGCACGGTGCACATGCCGCAGGTCATACTGGTATTATGGTTTGCCTCAACCAGGTCGGGGTGCAGCAGCCTGGCAGCCGGCAGGCAAAAATCGAGATCGGTCTGTTTCCTGACAGAATTGATTTCACGTATTGCGCGAAATGATAGGGGCTTTCGGGTCAGGAGAGCAGTGTCCCGCGGATTTAAATCTTTCCATGATCCCGCATGCGCATCGAATAGAACCGTTGCTGGTTCGAATTGAAGCGAATCTTCCAGGCGCGCATCGTAAATCTCCTGCGGTTCCATCTGGATACTCACCTTCCGGGTATTTCTCAACCAGGCTGGTGCCGCCGCAACTTCCCAGCTTTTATCGGTGATCAGGGTTTTAGTCGATCCATCTGTAAATGTTACATCGAGTTGCGCCAGCAGACCAGCCTGCTGCGCGATATTATGAAATGTGCCGCAGCCCCAATACCAGCCAAGAACTGATATTTCGTTTTCACCTTTTTTTAAATAGGAGGTAACATCCAATTCGTCATATTGATAATGTGTGTGCCAGCTTCGGCAGGGACCGTCATTCACCCAATCACCATTGATGTAAAGCCGATAGAAGCTATCCACTGTTATTTTCAACGTTGCCTGCTTCACCGCCTTCAAATCGATCACTTTTCGAGCAATAATAATTTGATTGTACGTTTTGTACGACGCTTGTTTTCTCCAAATCCATTTCGCTTTGAGCATAATTTGTTTCCTTAATTGATTTTTAAGGAGGAGGAATAAAATAACCTGGACATATTGCTTAAAAACAATCTTGATGAATAGTACTACAACGTTAAGTTGAAATAAAATGTTAATAGAGCGAGGTTTAATCCCCCTTCAAAGCTGCACGTGTCGCACATTTTTTACTGGAAACGGGGAAGTGTTTCTCCCCTTCCCTGAACAACATGGAAGGGGAACCAGAATCCGAATTTTCCACGTTTCCGGTAGAAGATGTGGGTAATGATCAGCTACAAAGGGGGAATAAGAACCGCTCAAACATGTTCATGGTCAAGCTTAACATTGGTTGAACTTGACGTTGTAGCATTAGCCGCATAAGAAATTTAAATGGATAGCTAACTTTATCCAACCTCCAAATTTGTGCAAGCCATTCCCTTGTAGCTTATGAGCGCTAATTTACATCATTTTATACGCAATGTCAATATAAAAAAATGAAGGAAAGCAGGCGCTACACCAGTTGCCGAGTTGCACCCTATCGCGTATTAATAGTCTGCGGGATTACATTTGCCAGAAATTCATACTTGCATTTATATAAAATATTTACTATTATGAATTCTTCGTACTTGCACGACAATCTTCCCCGAATCCAATTCCAAAGGAGAATCCGATGGTTGAACAAGCAAAAAATGGTGGTCTTGCTTTGCCGGAACATTCCAGGGAGTACCGTTTGAAGCGATTTATCAACTGGTTTCCGATGGGACTGACCTACGCTTTTCTCTACATGGCGCGCTACAATCTGACTGTTGCCAAGACAGCACTCGGCGATATGATGTCAAAATCAGATTTCGGGATCATCTTTTCTGTTGGTACCTTCACGTATGCGTTCGCGTTCCTCATAAATGGTCCGCTCACCGATAGGATCGGCGGAAAAAAGGCGATTCTCATTGGTTCTGCCGGTTCGGCGGTGGCAAATACACTCATGGGAATCATCATCTATGGCATGCTGATGCTGAACTGGACGCTCAATCTTACCGTGGTTTTTTCGTTATTATATGCCATAAATATGTATTTTCAAAGTTATGGCGCTGTCGCGATTGTGAAGGTCAATTCAGCCTGGTTTCACATTCGCGAGCGAGGAGTGTTCGGCGGAATTTTCGGGATCCTGATTTCGCTGGGAATTTATTTCGCCTTTGACTGGGGCGGCGCGATCATCCGTGCGACTGTCGCCGATCCTGGCAAACTTGGATTTGCAGAATCATTACTCAGGCGCATGGTCGGAATTTCCACAACAGCGGTCGATCAAACCTGGTGGGTCTTTTTCATACCGGCGATTTTGCTGGCTGTATTTTTCATCATCGAGTTGTTCCTCTTGAAAGACCGACCCGAACTCGCCGGATTCCCGGATTTTGATACCGCCGACGGATCTTCAGGTGAAAACGAAAAGCCGTTTAATTTGAAAGAAATTTTGTTGAAAATATTAACCAATCCCATCATCATCACCATTGCCCTCATCGAATTCTGTTCGGGTGTCATGCGAAATGGCATCATGCACTGGTATCTTATTTTTACATCGGATATGGGATATTCACCCGAATTTTTTATCAGCCGCAATTGGGGATTGCTGTTGATGCTTGCGGGTTCATTCGGCGGAATATTCGCCGGCTTCATTTCAGATAAAATATTCGGTTCGCGGCGAGGACCGGTGGCGGCATTATTATACGGAGTGATGCTCTTGCTCACGATTGGGATGTTGCCCCTGGTTTCGGGTACCAATGCCCATGTGAAGCAGGAGATGAAAGTTCTTGTCTATCAGTCAAAAATCGAAAAATTGGAAAAGAAATTTCCGGGCATTGAACTGACATCAACTAAAATCGGAGACAAGCTGAAAACGAACTATTCGGTATCCCGCATTGACACGTCGATTACCGAAAAAGATGCCATCATCACATATACCATCAATCCCCGAACGAAGCAGGAAGCGGATACATTAGCCACAAAGCTGAATGATTTTATTTTCGTCAAACATAAGCATCTCAACAAATTCCAGAATAAATGGCAGGAACATGAGATCGTCATCAAAAACATCGGGCGCGTGGTTGGTGCGCCAATCGATATCAATGCGTATGCCCTGGGCTTCATTGTTGTTTTCATGTCGTTGTGCGTCATTGGCGTGCACGGAATGTTGTCAGGAACCTCCACCATGGATTTCGGCGGTCGACGCGCCGCTGCGACCGCAGTCGGACTTATCGATGGTTTCGTGTACCTTGGAACCGGCATGCAGTCGATCTCACTTGGCTTTTTAACGGAACTAAACTGGTCATATTGGCCCCCATTCCTGATTCCATTCGCAATCATCGGATTGGTGCTGGCGATTAAAATCTGGCACGCATTTCCCAATGCCAGACGCAAAGGAAAATGACAGGTCAATTGTAATCCCTCAGTGACTGGCTCCCAAACTCCAGTTTGGGAATCCCGGGACATTGCAAACCATGAAAAAAAACATAAATCGAGGCATTACAGATCAATTCATTGTTTTAAAAATTTATTCTTTCTCACGAGATACACGAAAAGCGGCGTGAAGCACATGAAAAAAATTTTCAGGCAATACGTGTATCTCGTGGGCATGTCATCAAATTGCAGGTCCAATTCAGAATTCAGGCAAAATAAGGAGGAACGATTCAATGGCAAAAAACGCATTCGAGGTGATTATACTCACTGCCCGCCCCGCTGCCGGCAAATCGGAGGTCATTAATTATCTGAAAAATACAGGCACTGCAAATCGCATCAAGCGCTTCCACATCGCTGATTTCGAAGAAATAGATGATTTCGTCTATGTGTGGGAGACTTTCGTCATCGATGATATTCTCTCGAAACATGGCAAAGAAAGACTGCTGACCGATAAAAATTACTATTTCAAGGATCATTTCGTGTGGAATTTATACATCGAACGTATCAATGTTTCCTATGCCCGAAAATTGGCGTATGAACCCGATTTTCTGGACAATCACACGATCATCATCGAATTCGCGCGCGGCGGTGAAAATGCCATCGGTGAAGCCCTGTCCTATCTGGACGATGACATTTTGAAGAAAGCTGCCATTTTTTATATCGATGTTTCATACAAAGAATCCGTCCGAAAAAATCGCGCCCGCAAGCGCCCCGGCATGGAAGACTCGATTCTTTATCATTCGCTGCCGGACGAAAAAATGGAATTCTATTATAAAATTAACGACTGGGAAAAGCTCACCGCCGATGACCCTGAACACATCACCGTGAAGGGCGTGAAACTCCCCTGCGTGGCGTTCAATAATGAATCCGATTTGACGACGAAAGGTGGCGAAGCCCTGGGCGCCGCGCTGGAACAAAGCTTTCAGAAATTATGGAAAATAAAGAACAAATGAGCCATTCCCCCCGCATTCGAATCTGCCCGATTCTGACTTTCAAAAAGGAATCGAGATGAAGTTAGGGATCATGTCCGATAGCCACGACAACATGCCGAAGATCAGTTCAGCGGTAGATGTCTTTAATCGTGAACAAGTCGATCTGGTCATTCATGCCGGAGATTTCGTCGCACCATTCACCGGCAAACCGCTTGATAAGTTGGATATGCCGTTTGTAGCCGTCTTTGGAAATAATGATGGCGAGGTGCTGGGATTGGCAAAACGCTTCGAAGGCAAAATCCACAAAGCGCCGCATCAACTGGTATTTGGCGAGAAAAAGCTGCTTGTTTGCCATGAGCCCATCGCGCTGAGCATGTTGAAAACAGGTACTGCTTTCGATGCGATCATCTACGGTCATACGCACCAGATCGACATTCAGAAAAGCAACACGCTGATCATTAATCCGGGCGAAACCTGCGGCTGGTTGAGCGGGCGGTGCACGGTCGCCGTCTGGGATGTTTCTCAAAATGAAATCCGCATCATTGATATTTAGGAGGTGGGATAAAATGAGTTGCCCGTTTCAATTTCTTAAGTGGCTATTTATCAAAATTATCTTTAAGCAAAATGTCCAGGTTATGTTATCCCACCTCCTCAGGAGACTGTGATTTGCGCACCGGAACCGCAAATTTGCCACTGCACTGGGGAAAAGCCCCGCGCTGGCTTTTTCAGCGAATGGTGAAACTCGCCCGGGAAATTACCATTGTGATTGTCAGCGAACAGGGTGCCTCCGGCGTGCTGGAGAAATTATCCGATCCGTTCTGGTTTCAATGTTTCGGCTGCATCCTGGGATTCGATTGGCATTCGAGCGGAGTCACCACCACCGTTTGCGGTGCGCTGAAAGAGGCGGTCAAAGGTTTGGAGAACGAACTGGGCTTGTGGGTCGCCGGTGGCAAAGGCGGCACTTCGCGGAAGACGCCATCCGAAATTGAGCAGGTGGGCGAGGAGCTTTCTGTTGATCTCCAGCCGCTGATTTACGCCAGCAAAATGTCAGCCAAAGTCGATAATAATGCGCTTCAGGACGGATACCAGCTCTACCACCACAATTTCATTTTCACTCGCGATGGCGCGTGGTGTGTGGTTCAGCAGGGAATGAATGATGCCACGCGTTACGCGCGACGCTATCACTGGCTTGGGGCATCGGTGAAAGATTATGTGTGCGAACCGCATGCGGCGATATGCTGCGACCATAAAAACAGGCACCGAAACCTGGTAGCGAAAGCGAGCGAAGCCAACCGTGAGCTGTCCGCGCAAATTTCGCATGAAAAGCCGGAAAAGCTTGTCCGGGAGATCAAAAAAATTCAACGCCTTTCGCTGCCCGACCGTCACCCGATTTTGACCAGAGATATCAATCCCGACCGACTGGAAAAAATATTTTTAAAGACGTACGAACAAATGCCTGCCAATTTTGAACAACTGCTGGGAATGCAGGGCGTGGGACCGCAAACGATTCGGGCGTTGAGCTTGATCGCTGAACTGGTGTACGGCGCAAAACCAGGCTTCAACGATCCTGCGCGCTTCAGCTTCGCACATGGCGGCAAAGACGGCTACCCCTATCCGGTGAATCGGGCGACTTATGATCATTCGATAGAATTTTTGCGCAAAGCAATTGCAACGGCGAAGATTGGTCATTCCGACAAAATGGGGGCGCTGAAGCGACTGAGCCAATTTGAAAATTAACCGGATCAAATGAAGCAAATTGATCAATCCAATTTCCTGATACCTGTAAAAATGCTTAATACTAATCCTTCAAAAAAAATTCTGGAATCGAACCTTGCTCCGGAGGATTTATGCGAAATCAGAATCGACGAGTCCGACATTCTGCTGTTTTGATTACAGTCTTATTATTTGCTGCGCTGTTTCTTTTTTGCAGTCAATCCGATGAAGTAACAATTTACCGCGATACCTGGGGCATACCCCATATTTATGCGGAATCTGAGAATGCGCTGGCGTACGCTTTCGGCTATTGCCAGGCGGAGGATCGGCTGCTGCAACTGCTGACATCGTATCGTTATGCCGAAGGAACCATGGCGGAGGTTTTCGGCGAACGGTATGTAGAATCCGATTCGGTGCAGCGCGTCTGGCGGCACGCTGAAATCAGCCGGGAAAAATTTTCTGAGCTGCCATCGAGGCTGCAAGAATTTTTGAAGCATTTTATCGCCGGTATAAAGCAATATATGCTCGATCACCCTGAAAAAGTACCCCAATGGGCACGAGAATGGGCAGCGGACATTCAGCCCTGGCACGTCATCGCCTGGGGGCGGACGTTTATCTGGGATTGGCCCCTCGGTCAGGCGATGGATGATCTGCGGCGCGGCATGCGAAAGAAAATTGAGCCGCCTCATAATTCGAATCAATGGGTTGTCAGTGGGCAGCGAACCGCCGGGGGGACGCCCATCGCATTGATTGACCCGCACCTGAACTTTGCCACCAGCGGTCACTGGTATGAAGCGCGTCTGCATGCAGGAGAGCTGCAGGTGTGCGGGATGTGCGTCGTGGGCACGCCGCTGGTCGGACTCGGGCATAATCAAACCATCTCGTGGGCAGCGACAACAGGCGGACCCGATTGCGCCGATGTGTACGAACTCGACATTAATCCTGAAAATCCGCTCCAATATCGCTATGAAGATCACTGGCGCGATATCTCGGCTGATACGTTCGTCATCCGGGTGAAATCTGAAACGGGTATTTCAGACTATCAAAACATTGTCGAGCGATGCCATTACGGACCGATTGCCAAACGCCGGGGCAATTGCGCCTATGCCATCCGATGCGCGTATGAAAACGAAGTAATGCTTTTCGAGCAAATGGTAAATATGAACAAAGCCGTCGATCTGGATGATTTCGAAGATGCGCTGGAGATGTGTCAATTCATGCCGCAAAATATCATGTTCGCCAGTGTTGACGGTGATATCTATTATGCGCGCACAGGACGCGTGCCAAAGCGACCACTAGGCTACGATTGGTCAGCGCCTGTTCCGGGCAATACGCGAAAAACCGAATGGCAGGGGATTCATCCGCACGATGATTTGGTGCAAATCACCAATCCGGACTGCGGATTCATGCAAAATTGCAATATCTCACCCGGAACCATGATGCCCGAAAGCCCGCTGACGCCCGACAAGTATCCCGATTATATTTACAATGACCCTCAGGACCGAAGCAATCCGCGGGGACGTTCCGCCCTGCGATTGCTGGCAGCCGAGATGAAAATGACCGTTGAGCGCGCACAGCAAATCGCACTCGACACATCGGTGGATGACTTTGCGCCCTGGCAAAAAGCCGTTGAGTTTGCTTTCGACAATAATGCCCATAAATACCGCGAGCTGGCAGCAGCCGTCGAACTCATCGCAGGCTGGAACGGTCGGTTGGATGCCGAGAATACAGCCGCGCCATTATACCGTTTCTGGCGGCGCCAATGCGGTGCGCTGTTTGTGCATTTCAATCTAAACGAAGACGGTACGTTCAGCGGTTTCACCGAAGATAATCAGAAGAAAATGCTCATTGCATTGAAACAGGCTCAAAATTTTCTCATGGAAAAATTCGGGGCGTATGACGTACCCTGGGGGAAGACGGTGCAGTTGAAACGCGGCACGCAAACCTGGTCGGTCAGCGGAGGCTCGTTCCGAAATGGTGTAAGTGTGCTGAGGGCGGCGTCGGGTGGATTGTCGCAGCAGACAGGAATCACCACCGTAACCGGCGGGCAATCTTGCTGCATGATCGTCTCGCTAACCAAACCGATTCAATCGTTCAGTATTTTGCCCTGGGGCGAAAGCGATGATCCCCGATCACCGCATTTTACAGATCAGGCGGAAAAGCTCTTTTCGAAATCAGTATTCAAACCGACGCTGTTTCAAAAGGAAGATCTTTTGAAGAGCCTGGAATCGCAGAAGACAATGGTTGTTCCGGCGCTATGATAAACCTGCGGTTGCTCAGCTTCACCAACAATCTTACCCGGTCAAATTTTAATGTGAGAGGATATTTCAAATGATTCGAATCAACCTGTTGTTTATGTCGAGTATTTTAGTGATGTTATCCACAATTACAAGCGCACAGACGATTGCCGAAAGATTGGGCTATGCCAAAACCGATCGCCTGCTGATCATCAATGCGGATGATTTCGGAATGTGTCATGCGGAAAATGTCGCCACGATGGAACTGTTAGAGAAAAAAGTTATCACCTCTGCTACCGCGATGGTTCCCTGTCCCTGGTTCAAAGAAGCAGCCGATTTTTGCCAAACCCATCCCGATGCCGATGTGGGAATTCATTTGACGCTGACGAACGAATGGAAGCGCTATAAATGGGGACCGGTTGCTTCAAAAAATAGCGTTCCTTCGCTGATAACCGAAAATGGCTTCTTCCCGCCGGATTGCAAAACCGTCGAAATCAGTGCAGATACAGGGCAGGTGAGACTTGAATTGCAAGCTCAAATTGAACGGGCAATTAAAATGGGGATCACGCCAACGCACCTGGACAATCACATGGGAAGCGTTTACGGACTCGAAACGGGAAGGGATTTTTTGGAGATTATTTTCGATTTATGCGTTGCGTATCGATTGCCATTCCGCTTGCCGATAAATATTTCCGATGAATTGAAACAAGCACTTCCCCCTGGCGTTGCTGAACAGTTCGCGCTTCGAACTCAGCAGGCGCAAGCCCGGGGCGTGGTCGTAATAGACTACCTGATCTCGACCAAGATGAAAAAACCTTACGAAGCATTTAAGGCCGGCGTAATTGACCAGCTCAAAGCACTAAAGCCGGGGATCACCGAAATGTATATTCACACCGCGTTGCCCACAGATGAGATGAAGGCGATTTCCAACGCCTGGCAGCATCGCGAATTCGAATATCGCATTTTTCAGGATCCCGAGGTGCAAAAAATTATTCGAGATGAAAAAATTAAATTGATCGGCTGGCGCGATTTGATGCTTCTTCAACGCAAAACGCAGCCGTAACGGCTTGATAAATCTCTGCTTGCAAATATTATTCAATACGCAGCCTTTTTAAAATTTATGAAGGGAGGAACACGAACCATGCCCGAAAAAATTTTCCCTGAAGCTGCAATTATTCTGTGCCACGGAATCGGTGAACACTGTTTCCCTTTTGGCGGAAACAAAGCATTGCGCCCGAAGTATGCGCACGAAGTCGGCAATATCCCATTGGTCAGACGCATTGTCGACGAATGCGTTGCTGCCGGACTGAAAAAAATAGTCATTGTCACTGGTTTCAGAAGCGAAGCGATTACCAGTCTGTTTAAGGAGCGCGACGACCGAATCCGTCTCGTAAATGTGTCCGACTATGCAAACGGCGACGGCAATGCATTACTCGAAGCCCTGCAAACTCTGAATTTCGAAGGCGATGCCCTGGTTATAAATGGCGACCTGCTTGCCTTCAGCCGGGATTATCAAAATCTTCTGGACGCCTACCGCAAATCCGGCAACCGCAGCGCATTGCTTTTCGACGAATTGCATCCTGAAGAGGATAAGCAAAGCTGGGTCGCTCTCACGCTAAATAAAAATAGCGATCAGGTGGAACGTATCGCGGGGCATACGGCTGACGGAAAGTTCAGGCTCTCCGGAATGGCGGTGCTTTCGCAAGAAGATATTGAATTTTTGAAGCAATCAAAGTCGACCGATCAACCAATGTATCTATTTCAAATGCTCGAAAAAATGCAGCACCCGTTTATCGCGGTAAAATCGGGGGAGCCGCTGGTGCACGTCGATCGCGCATTCGATTATCTTGAAGCCAACCAGGTTATCTTGAAACGCGAAATAGATCTGATTGCCACTGCAAAAGGCGCCTATTGCTATATTGGCGGCGAAGGTGATCCCGATCCCGAGTATATTTTCCCGGGCACGATTATCACGCCGGGCGCACGGCTGGTTTTCGAGGAAGGCAGTTTCATTGGTCCGTATCAAACGAAAGATGCGCATGTTAAATTTGCGAGGCAAAGCCGGGCGGATGTGATCCCTATCCGAATCAGGGGCGATGTGCATCTCAAACAAGGCGCGCGGATCGGTCTCAACGCCATTATCGAAGGATCGGTCGTCATCGGAACGAAAAGCTATGTGGAAGATTCTGTGGTGGAGGCGTATGTTCTGGTGGGTTCCGGAAGCGAAATCAGGCGCAATGCGGTCGTGCGCGGTTGGTCGGTTTGCGGCGATAGAACAAGGTTCGAATGTGGTGCGGATTTCGAGGGCGTTGCCGGCGAAGGGACGATTTACATGCACCCCGGTCAGTGTTGGATTGTCACTGGCAAGGAGTGCGATCTGGGCGCTGGCAATTTTTTCGGTACCTGGCGCTTTGACAGCGGTCGCTGCCATTATAGAATCGGTGGTCGGATCATTCAGCCGAAAACCGATTCGGTCAGCAATGCCACTTTCATCGGAGATCGCGTGCGCACGGCGATCGGTGTGTTCTTCGCGCCCGGAACGCGCGTCGGCGCTGATTCGCTCATTGGTGCCGGATATTTGCCCAGCGGCACGATGGAAGGCGGATTTGCCTATCTGGCGAAACAGGAAACCACAAAGGTGCGCTCAAAATTATTGCGGAAGCTATGATCATTTATAAACATAAGCTGCACACCCCGGTTCACCCTTCGTAATACATGTTACTTTCTTGTTACTACTCTGGTTCAAAGTTTGGCAGTTCCCAGTTCAGGGTTAAGAAATATGAAAATTCAAAGATTTGAAGAAATTGAAGCCTGGCAACTTGGGCGTGAATTGACTCGGAAGGTATATCAGTTGGTAAAGAGAGCAGATTTTTCAAAGGATTATGGATTGAAGAATCAGATCCGTGACGCTGCTGGGTCATCGATGCATAATATTGCTGAAGGTTTTGATTCCGAGTCAAATGCTGAGTTTATTCGATTTTTACGATACGCTAAGCGCTCTTGTACAGAAGTCCAGAGTGAGCTTTATGTTGCTTTAGATGAAGGATATATATTCGTTAAGGCTTATAATGTAACATATTCCTGTCATTGTGAGCGACGATAGGAGCGAAGCAATCTCTTATGTTGACGCAATAGCAGTGGAGATTGCTTCGGCTGGGCGCCCCCGGCAAAAAACGCC
>JAFGMA010000048.1 GCA_016927835.1 Candidatus Zhuqueibacterota bacterium
ATTCAATGAAAATTTAATTTATGAAAGAATACCTAAAATTTCAATAGAAAAATATCAAAATCGCACGTTTAAACATAACAACTTAAGTTGCTATTTATCAATATCATTTTTAAGCAAAATGTCCAAGTTATTTAATCCCACCTCCTTAATTGTTTCATTCATGCATCGATTTAAATGATCGGGACACTTCATCGCATGCTATTGAATGCAATGCTTTGTATCAGATAAATCCAGAAATCATCGTAAAAGTAGAGTAATAGGCAATCCCAGGGACGGAAGCAACTTTGCACTTCAATCGGAATGCGTTTTCGTGAAGGAGTCTGGCGGATTTTTCAGGCGTGGGATAAGAATACGGATAAATTAACAGGGAATCATGTTAAACCTTTATCATTATCTGAAAGAGAGGTGACTTTTGTGAAAAGGGCTTTCAAATGTTACATTTTGTTGATCACGGTTTTTGCTGCTGCTTCAGCATTTTTTATGATAAGAAGCCAGCTCCCACTCGTTTCACCAACAGATAAGGTCATCATCGGTTTGGAAGCATTTTTCATTCTTTCCCTTCTTGTAGAAATTTTTTCAATCCCCTTGATCTCCAGTCGGGCAACGATCTCAGTTATACATCCGGTCATCTGGGCGATGATTGTCATTTTCGGTCCGGTCTATGCCATGCTCATTGCGATTGCCACCAGTTTCATTTATGAATTTCAGGTGAAAAAAGATCATGTTACTCGTATCTACGCATCAATCGCACAACAAATCATCTCAGTTTCATCAGCCGGTATGGTTTACATCTACGCCGGCGGCATCGTTGGCAGCGAAGAATTAACAAAGATGATTCTGCCCTTCACCGCATCAGTCATCGTATATTTTATTTTAAACTCTATCCTATCCAGTTGCCTGACTGCCTTCGACGAGGATTTGCCCCCCATCGCTGCCTGGCAAATAAATTATCGCTGGATGGTACCTTATGAAGTCGCTCTGATCCCGGTTGGCATTCTGATTGTCTTCATTTATCAATATCTGTTCCTGGCGGGTTTGATTCTGTTTTTGATTCCGCTGCTCATCATAAGGCGATCATACAGCTTGAATCTCGATTTGAAGAAGACGTACAAAGAAACTGTTCAGGCGCTGGTTAAAACGATTGAGGCGCACGATTCATACACATCGGGGCACAGCCTGAGGGTTGCACAATACTGCAAGATGATCGCAAAGGCTGTCAAGTTGCCATATTACGAACAGGAAAAGCTGGAGATTGCTGCGTATCTGCATGATCTGGGAAAGATTGCCGCCAGCTTTAGCAGCAATGTGTTGAATCACGAGGGAAAACTCGATGACAAGCTGATACAGCAGAAAATGATGCATTTGCAAGCCAGTGACCGGTTGATTTCCAGCATCTCCGTGCTGAAGGATGTCGGCGAGATTGTGCGATATCATCATGAACGTTTTGATGGTTCGGGATACCCGGACGGATTAGCCGGCGAGGCGATACCTTTCTGCTCGCGCATCCTGATGATCGCAGATGCATTCGATGCAATGACCTCTGACCGACCGTATCGGAAAGCGCTTTCACTTGATGAAGCCATCGATGAGTTGGAGAGCAATAAAGGCGCGCAATTCGATCCCCGGCTGGTCGATGTCTTTGTTGCTAAATGCATCCATCCGAAACGAAAAGCGGAAATGAGCACTGAAGGGATGCCTGAACAACACGAAATGGCTGCAAAATTAAAGCTGGTTCAATCGGTAAAATAGCATCGCGTTTTAAAAGCACCTGTAAAAGCTGAGCATTCCGTCTATATTTTTTCGTAGCATAATAACGTAAAAATGCAATGAAGATCCGTCCGCTGCGATTGTACGAAACTAAAATCAGATTCGCATACAGCCTGAGGCAACGAATGCCGCAGGACGTTCAAAATTGAAACAGGGCAAACTCTCGTTCGCCCCGTCTCGATTTAGTTCAGGGAAATTTCATTCTCAAATTTTTCTATCTCCGCTTCTTCATCTTCCAGAGCAATCTGAACCGCTTCGCTCATTTTGCGAATGAAGTGGAAAACGAGTTCTTTTTTGACCTGTTGCGGTACTTCCTGCAGATCGTTCTTATTTTTTTCCGGCAAAATTATCTTTTTTATTCCCGCCCGGTGCGCAGCGATTACTTTCTCCTTGATCCCACCTACCGGCAATACAGTTCCGCGGAGAGAAATTTCACCGGTCATCGCGACGTCGCTCTTCACCATGCGACCGGTCAACAGCGATACCATTGCGGTAAACATGGTAACACCGGCGGAAGGTCCGTCTTTCGGTACGGCACCGCTGGGAATGTGAATATGAATATCATATTTCTCATGAAATTTCTCAGTCACACCCAATTCCGTTGATTTGGACCGAATGTAGCTCAATGCCGCTTTCGCAGATTCTTTCATCACATCACCGAGTTGACCCGTAAGTATCAGGTTGCCTTTTCCGTCCATTTTAGAGGCTTCAATGAACAGGATATCGCCGCCCACCGGCGTCCAGGCTAAACCGGTGGCGATTCCCGGTTCGTCGATTCTCTCGGCAACTTCCGGGAAAAATTTGATCGGTCCGAGTATATCGGGAATATTTTCTGCGGTCACGGTCTGGTTTTCAGCATTTCCCTGTGCAAACTTTGTTGCGACATTTCGACAGACTGCTGCAATTTCCCGTTCAAGATTTCTCACACCGGCTTCTTTGGTATATGATTGGATGATTGTCCTCAAAGCTTCGTCCCGGAATGTCAATTTTTCATTATCCAATCCGTGTTCCTTCAATTGTCGCGGAACCAGGTACTTTCTGGCAATGTGGAGCTTTTCCTCAGCAATATAACTCGGTATTTCAATAATTTCCATACGGTCTTTGAGCGCCGGAGGGATTGTATAACCCACATTAGCGGTAGCGATGAACATAACCTTTGACAAGTCGAACGCTACTTCGAGATAGTGATCGCTGAATGAATGGTTTTGCTCAGGATCAAGCACTTCGAGCAAGGCGGAGGACGGATCGCCCCGAAAATCACTGCCCAGTTTGTCGATCTCGTCCAGCATGAAAACCGGGTTGTTGGTGCCGGCTTTTTTGATGCCTTTGATGATGCGCCCGGGCAGAGCACCGATGTACGTTCGCCGATGCCCGCGGATTTCCGCTTCATCGTGAACCCCGCCGAGTGATATGCGTACGAATTTCCTGCCCAACGCATCGGCTATGGATTTGCCCAACGAGGTCTTGCCGACTCCCGGGGGACCGATGAAGCACAGAATTGGTCCGCGCATATCTTTTTTCAGCTTGCGTACCGCAAGATATTCCAGAATTCGCTTTTTTACCTTTTCAAGACCGTAATGATCGTCATTGAGCTTTTGTTCCACCTTTGCGATATTAGCATTGTCTTTGGAACTTGCAGACCAGGGCAGCTCGATCAGCCAATCCAGGTAAGTGCGCGAGACAGTGTACTCCGCTGATGAAGGGTGCATCTGCGAAAGCCGGTCAATCTCTTTGAGCGCCACCTTACGGGCTTCATCAGGCATTTTGGCGCCATCAACCTTCTGCCTCAATTCATTGATCTCCTGCCCTTCGGTATCTTCACCCAACTCCTTCTTGATGGCTTTGAGCTGCTCGCGGAGATACATTTCACGCTGACCTTTTTCCAGCTTGCTTTTTATATCCGACTGGATTTTTTCACTTAATTGCTGATTTTGGAGATGCCTTGTCAGGATCAAATTCGCCTTTTCAAGCCGCTCCTCAATGTCATGCAATTTCAGAATTTCCCTTTTCTCCGCCAGCGAGGCATTTGAAAAAGCGATAATCAAATCTGCGACCATACCCGGATCTTTGATATTCGATATCATGACCATCTGCTCGTAGCTGGCTTCGTTGGTTAATTCAACCAGTTGTTTGAAGACATTGCGCAAATTATTCGCCATTGCCATGACATTTTCGGTTGCCTCACCCTCATCGGCACGGGGTTGGAACGCTGCCTTGAAAAAAGGCGCTTCCTGCAAAAATGTAATGACCTTAACCCGCTGCAATCCTTGAAGTAAAACCGTTTTGCTGCCATCCGGCATCTCAATGATGCGCATGATCTTGGCTTCAGTTCCGTAATCGTCTAAATCCTGTGCGGTGGGATCATCCACTGAAGGATCCTTCTGCGTCAGGATCGCGATGGTTGCATCACTCTGGGCTGCGTCTTTCAATATTTGCATTGATTTTTCTCGCGCGACAGAGATAGGCATAAATTGATGCGGGAACAAGATAGCATTCCGCAACGGAATGATTGGCAATGCCTTTGGAATATTTGAACTTTTTATTTCACTCATGAGATTTTCCTTTTTTAAGTTACAATATGTTCGACTCTGTTCAGCCAGCAGATTTCCGGTTTACGCTATCCTTCTGTTTTTTAACATCATTCGCCGTCCCGAGATCTCCGAAACTATTTGCTGTATCCTTCGAATTGCACTCCCAAATCTCCATTACACTCAATTTTTTCAATCCAATGTCAGGTTGGCGCGACCCAGGTTTAGTCAATTTTGCTTTTGCCGGCTGACTCGTAACATTTTTTCGGATAAAGTGCATTGTTGCGCCTGATTTTTATTAATACAAATGGATTCCCGCAGGCTAAGCCCGGGAATCCATTGATTGAAATCAGAAAATTTATATAAAATCGGTTTACGCAGTTTTAATCGAACCACTTTATTTTTATTCGGTGACCCTGCTTCGATAGTTTACGCATCTGCATCGCATTTGCGATGATGATTCCGCCAAGTGTAAATAAAATAGAAACGATGATGAGGATTAAGATTTCCGGTACAAACAGGATTATCAAACCCAGAAAAATAACGATGAGTCCCAGCAGGAATATCACTTTCCACGCTGAATCGCTCTGGTAACCATTATCGTCATAATAATAGAAATTATACATTTTAGATTTCCTCCGTTAGCGTTTTATCATAAAAATTCGGGTAATCTTAAACCAGGTTATGTTCCGCTCAAGAACACAATTGAATTTTTCAACCTGAGCGAAGACAATCAGTGTCTCATAGTCAATCACAAACAACGTGCCAAAAAAAGAGCTGCTTGAAGTAATATCGCAACTTACTAAAAAACCTATACTAAATGTATTTTCACAATCGACCGGACAAAGGATGATGGTTGTGACAAATTTCACCTGACGGCGAAATGATGTGTCAATATGGCAGATTAAATATGATTTTAGCTTGACATCAGAATATTTTTTTATTATGTTAACGGAAATTATTGTGAACCTGCAAACGCATGACTTGACAATCTGCATCAGTATCAACTCAGAGGAGAATCAAATATGTATGCGCTGGAAAAAAGCCTGGAAGATCAGATTCGCGACATAAAAAAACCGAAACCGGCAATCATTTTTCCTGAATTCAATGATCATCGAGTTTTAAGTGCTGCTTCGCAACTATGGGATTTTGCCGACATCTTTCTTCCGGTGACACAGGAAGAATTTTCAGCTTTCATCGCCGCTGAAAAAATCACACCCAATGCGCCATGGGAAGAATTGCAATCCCGGATCCATTTCATCGATATTCGAAATTTGCCCGAATTGCGGCAAATCTTTCAGCAGGAATTGGTGGCGTTAAGTCGGGGAAAGAAGTGGCAGTTGGATCACAGCACTGCCAGCCAATGGGCATCTGATCCGCTGGTATTCTCGATAATGCTGGTGCGGATGGGCTATGCGAATGCGATACTGGGAGGGCTCCGGTATACGTCGAAGGAATATTTCAGTCCCTGTCTGCGTTTGCTTGAAAAGGAAAGGACAGTGTTTGAACTGGGATTATTCGTACTTCCGGATGAACATCCTGCCGGCATTTTCAGGGAAAATATTGCGGTGTTTTCAGATGTTGCGATTAATCCTGCACCCGATGCAGAGGCGTTAGCCAGTATCGCAGTCGGAACATGTCAAATCGTCCGCGACTTGATCCCGGAATCGGTTTTACCTATCATAAATGGTGCGATCGTGTGCTACTCGACAAAAGGCTCCGGAGAAGGCGCATCAATCGATATCGTTCGAAACGCAGAAAAACGGCTGGCTGAAAAACTCGATGATTTGAAAACGAAGAATCCACGCTATTCAACGATCCGAATCGAAAGTGAATTACAGATGAGTGTGGCGATTTCTGCAAAAGCAGCGGAGCGTAAAATCAAAAACCTGCCAGACCATCAGGCTGCGGGTCAGGCGAATGTGATCATTGTACCCAATCTCGATTTCGGCAATTCGATGTATCATTTGTATGCTGCCACCTGGCAAAATTCATTGAAACTGCTGCAAATTGGCGGATTATACTCGCAGGCACTCGATTTCTCGAGAAGCTCTACCGCGGAGGACGTGGTGCTGGCTGCGAAAGCAATGATCCTGCAGCACCTGAAACGACCGGATTTTTCCGGATGGAGACCTGTGGCTGGCTAAGCAGGCTGGCAAGGGATTTGCTAAGCGTTTCGGGAACTGTATTGAATTCCATTTCTCCGCAGGGATTGTGTATTCAATGACACCAACTGGCTATTAATCGAAGACCTGGAAAATCAGCATCATTGCCAGCTTTTCCATCGAATCAACATAAAGGACGCGTTAAAATGACATCAAAAGAGAGAGTAATTGCAACATTGGAGGGCAGGATACCCGATCGCGTGCCGCTGGGGGAATTTGCCGTCGATTTTGATACGGTTGAAAAAATAATAGGTCATGAAACCTATCTCAGGGCAAAGGCTAAATCCCAAATCGCTTTTTGGGAAAATCGGCACGATGAGGTGGCTCAGAGCTGGCTCGAAGATCATATCGAGCTGCATCGAAAATTGGGAGTACTCGATATCGTAACCTTTCCCGCAGCCACCTGGGCTCTGCCACCTGAAACCGATTCACCACCGCGAAAAATCGACGACAATACCTGGGAGGACGCTTCCGGCAAAATTTATAAATTATCAGAGATAACAGCCGACATCACGTGCGTTCACGATCCGGAAATGTGGACCCGACAATTTAATATTGAAGATTATTCCACACCACCTGAAATCCAGCCGCCCGATCCGCGTTCGCAAAAAATCATCGAAACCGTTATTCAAAAATTTAAAAACGATAAATTTATATGCACCCCGTGCGGCGGCGAAATTGGAATCGTCTTTCTAGGCGGCATGCAGCGCGGAAGCATGGAAATGCTGGATCACCCGGACATCGTGCATGCCGCTGCAAAGTATGCCCTGGCATCACAGAACCAGGCTGATGAAATCATGATCCATCCGGATGGCGATGGCGTATTGTGGGGTGATGATTTCGCCTCGACTTCAGGACCATTCATCTCGCCGGATATGTTCAGAAAATTTTTTCTCGAGCCGAATCGAACCCGCGTAAACCGGTTGAAAAACGACTTCGGCTTGAAAGTGCTGAAACATGCATGCGGCAATAACTGGAAATTGCTGGACGTGTTTGTCGAAATCGGTTATGATTGTTATCAATCAATTCAGCATACTGCCGGAATGGATATTCGAAAAGTCAAAGCCGCGTACGGGGAAAAGCTGACATTGTGGGGTGGTGTGCCTGTGGAATATTTGATGAGCGGTACTGCCGATGAGGTACGCCAATCGGTGCGCTATGCCATGAAATATGCCAGGCAGGGAGGGCGCTTCATCCTCGGAACGAGTCATTCTATCGCTGTGGGATCAAATTATGAAAATTACATGGCGATGCTGGATGAATATGATAAGCTAGCTGATTATCAATGATGGGCGCCCCAATCGATCAAATTCCTGCGAATCACCATAAGATAATTATTACCATTTGGGAGTCCATATCTTGGATATTTCATTTTTCATCGAACCGCCGGCTTGCTGTGAGGGATTTTTGGTCCACTTCCAGCCGAATAGAACTTTTGTGAGCCAACGGTAAATTTTAAATTTTCCAAGAAATTTTGACTGCTTCATTTGTTGACCCTCAATTTATTGTCCAATTTTGCTGATGCGTTCACTATAAACAGCCTTATGTTTTCAAATATCATACCGGCATGGGTGCATTTTTTTCCATTGGCGCAATCAATCGATCATTCTCGCACTTGCTACTCCCTTCCATCGGATCGCTCAATTATCCGCTCATCTTAAGTGGGCGATGATTCCATCTTCACTGCTCTTTTCAAAATAAAAGTGTTTCAATGCTGAACAAGCGAAACCGAAGTGCAACAGCCTGGATTCAAAAATATCATGGCATCGGTAATAAGCTCTGATTTGAAACATTTTTCAAAATTTTATGATTTTTCTCTTGACTTTTGTCAAATATTTTTTATTATGACAATGATTACCCTGAACTGCCGGTATGCGTTTATTCAATTCACATTCTGTCCAGGCATTCAACTATTCAATTTAGTGTTTCAGCAGCAACACGTTTTACGCGGTACAAGTAGTAACACACGGCGTTCCTAAATAACTCATCTCATTTAACTCATCAAACAGAGAGGAAGACTCATGAAAAAAGCCTTTTGTCGATTCTCGTTCCTTTTCACGGCGGCTGTTCTGGTTTTTGTTCTGGCGTTCTGGGTAGGATGTAATAAAAATCCAAAAGCACCTGAAGCAACGCAACTTGCCGAACAAGCGCCCGTATTGAGCAAATCCAACCCACGGATTCAAGAGGTTATGGCAGTTCAGGATTGGCATACGCCTGAGTTGATGGCTGATCCGAATGTTGTGGGTACTGCCACGGGGCTAACGTCAGACGGGCAGCCAGCGATCCTGATTTTCACCAAAACTGACGTTTCTGCAGCACTGAAAAAATCAAAACCGATCCCCACAGAAATTGAGGGTATTCCGGTGGTAGTAGAGGTTACCGGTGAAATTCGTCCGTTGAAGGGCAAGCCTCAACCACCGCCAGGCGTCGATCACCAGGCAATACAAACCCCTCCAATTCAATTGGGTACTTCCGGTGGCTGGAGGTTTGATCTGGCAAACGGATATTGCTGCGCTGGCACACTCGGTTCTTTAATTCAGGTCGGAGGTCAAAAGCGCATCTTGAGCAATTACCACGTTTTTGAAGCGGATATCGTGCCTGGCGGAAACGGAATCGTTGCGCAAACAGGTGATCCCATCGTTCAGCCGGGATTAATCGATGTGGGCTGTCAGGCTGCAAATGCGCAGGATGTCGCCACCCTGGTGACAACGTCCAGTCTGCCATACCACAATGTGGATGCTTCTACAGCCACTATCATAGATGGAATGGTGGATCCGACAGGTGCCATCCTGGAAATCGGCACGCTTTCTTCGAGCACCGTTGAAGCAGCCATCGGACAAAGTGTTAAAAAGAGCGGCAGAACCACGGGTCTCACTCGCAGCACGATTAGCGGACTGAATGGTACTGTCAGCGTCGCTTATGAAGATGAGTGCGCCGGCAGCCCGGCTTTCACCGTGATATTCACAGGTCAAATCATTATTGCGAACCGCGGAAGCAAATTCCTGGCAGCCGGTGACTCAGGATCGCTGCTTGTGGAAGATGTGGATACGAACCCACGCGCCGTCGGTTTGCTGTTTGCCGGAGGTAGTCAAACCGCTGTTGCCAATCCTATCGACGAAGTATTAGACTTTCTCGGAGCTACAATGGTTGGCAATTAAGCCTTATAAAGCATGCTGTCTTATTTCACCTGTCTTATATCCTGCAGAATTTATGAGGCAGGTGTTCTTTTATTTCAGCAAACTGAAACCTATTTTAACTTTGAGATCGACTAATGAAGATTCAAAGAACTCTCCGTGGCATTTGCAGCAAATCTGTGCTGCTGATGCTGATATTGCTTTTATCAGGATGCAAACCAGAAGCTCAACAATATGAAGGCAAAACGCCGGGGCAAAAAATGAAAGATATCAATATCGTGATGAAGGCACACACCAAAGAATTGATGGCGATACCGGGAGTGGTTGGATTGTACGTCGGCAAATTGGAGAACGGTGCCGCCTGCATCAAAATTATGGTAGTCGAAAAAACGAAGGAATTGGAAAAGAGGCTCCCCAAAACGCTTGAAGGCTATCCGGTAGTCATCGATGTAACCGGTGAAATTAAGGCGCTTTGAACGCATCTTTCAAACAATCCCAAATTCACCAGCTCAACTTACTTCTTCCGAAAAATTCATGCAATTCCTGTCGCGCAACCCGATTAACCGCTTCCGCCTGAATATCAACCGGATTCAAATCATCTGTCAGAACAGCGGCATTTTTAAGTGCTGGTACAAATCGATTATCCCAGGCGTGATTCTGTTGCACCGTGAGCCAGTGTAAATATGGATCCAGCCCTGCATATTCAACCGGATGGATAAGCAATTCTTCGGGAAAAATTAATTTACGATTTGATGCAAGAAGTACGATATTCCCCAGTGTATTGGGAGGTTCGTTGACAGGCAGCACCATAACCTCTGCGAAATGTGTTTTTAAAGTGGCTGCAATGGAGTTGACCATGGGATCGCGCCAGCCCAGTGCTTCCACATTTATGGCAAAAATTCCATCAGGCTGGAGCCGGGAGGCAATCAATCCAAAAGCTTCTCTGGTTATGAGATGAAACGGGATCGAGCTGCTGCCGAAAGCGTCCATGATGATTAATTCGTACAGTTTCTGATGTGTCATCAGAAACTGTCGCCCGTCCTGTTGAAATACGGTACAGGTACGCGGATTCAACCGGAAAAATTGATGGGCAACTTTTACGACCACGGGATCGATCTCAACAGCATCAACAGTCCAACCATCATTTGAGAACTGCTGAACGATTGAGCCACCGCCCAATCCGATTAATAACATATTACCGGCTTTTTCAAAAAAATACTTATTCATTTCCATCACTGCGACATGCCTGTGCAGGGACTTCCACTCGCTTTTGATGATAAGCGAATGAATTCCGCCATCGATGAGCAAGTACCGACGATCATCTTCATCCAGAACGCGAATCTCGGCATAAGGACTCTGTTCAAGATGCAATAAGCCCTCGGGCATCCCGGTCAGCCGGTATTGTGAAATCGAATAGAATCCACCGATAAACAGGATAACGCTGATCCCTATCAATGCCGCCATCCTGCTTCGGCGGATTGAGACAAAACCTGCGGCGGCGGTCAAAATGAGCAGCATACCGATGCAAATTGTGAGTAGCCTGACGCCGACATTTGGTATCAGAAAAAAGCCGGTCAGCAGAGCGGATAGCACACTCGAAAGAGTCGATACAGCATATAAATTGCCAACCGAACGCCCAACTTCGGCAAGCCGCGCGGTATTGAGTTTTATCGCATAAGGAGAGACCGTCCCAAGCAAGGTTAATGGCGGAAAAAACAGGATAAAGGCTGCAATAAGGACCGCAAACCGGATACCCAGCGGCTCGGTGATAAAAAGCAGCGGCTGCTTTATAAATGGGATCAACATGACCCAGATCCCTGCGCTGCCCAGAATCAAGCACAGACGCGGATAGCTGGCTTTGCGATCCGCCCAATACCCACCGATGAAATAGCCCAGACTCAATGCGGCGAGGGTTACAGTGATTAATGCCGACCACAAAAACAGGCTCACACCATAAAATGGTCCGAGTATACGGGTACCTAAAATTTCAATTGCAAGGATCGATGCGCCAGAAATCGAGACAATAAAATAAAGGAGGAATTTTTTCATCAGGCTATTCCGCTAATCGTATTCGGGTAAAATTTGACAGGTGTTTCAGTTGATGAAGCGATTTGAAATTACGCTCATGTTTTGACAGGCGCCGCGCCGGATTACTCTGGCTAAATCATCAAATTGAAATGCTCCGGTTAATTAAATTTTATTCCATGCTCAAAAGACCATCCTTATCGACGAACTGCAAATACAATCCCCAATCACCCGCGAGTTGATCGACTTTTATGAGAATCAGGTTCCTTCCCCGCTGCAAATCGCCGATTATCAAATCCTGCGCCGGACGCGCGCTGCGATGACGGTGCTCCCGATGCACCTCTTTGCCATTCACCCAAACCACAGCGGCATCATCACTGCCCAGCAGCATCGGTATCGAGGCGGATTCCCGGGAGTGTACCGCCACCTGCGCATACGCCACAACATTTTCATTCGGATCGAACAGGTTCAGGAAATTTAAATAACCGGCTGAATTCGTCGAAGCCAATTTCCAGTTCAGTGGTTTGTGCAAGCCATCCGTATAAATTGCAGTCAGCACGGCATTTTGTTCGGGGGCATACGCGTGATCGAATCCCGCGTCGTTCGCGTTATCGAATGGACCTACTACATGCCATTCTTTCACAAAATCGCATTTCAAATCACGAGTGCTTTGCGCGTTTCGCCAGGCACTCGCCATTTGCTGGCGTTCGGCGATATTGGTCGTTGCTCTGGCTTTTTCCAGCCAGGTCTTCCATTTGGAAAAATCGCCCAGCGAGAAAAGTATCGGGTAATATCGAGTTTGCTGCTCCGATTTGAGAGAGCTTACTACGGAATTTACGATATCCAATAGCTCAGCCCGCTTTTCCGGATGCAGGCTGATATAGGGTTGAACGTACGATAAAATCGCTGCATTATCCGGATGTTGCGGTTGTTTGCGTGCAGCTTCGAAAAGGCTCCAGTAATCGAGTTCGGACATGGGAATCGGACCGAACATGGGCAGCGCCATATCGCGCGCATCCACGACGTTGCAATAGGGATTCATCCCATATCCGTACCAGAGATACGAATCCATGGCTGGTTGGCTGCGCATAAATAAATCGATAGCTTGCCCGTCACCGGTGATTTCGGCTTTGAAAATCAAATTCAGGCACGCGCCGGTCGAATCCCTTATGCTGAATCCTCCGACTCGCATATCGGATTTCAAATGCTCGTTGATCCCGGTGAATTGAATGCGATATCGCGGTTGGCGAAAAATAACAGGCGTAATTTTGCTGAATTGCGGTCCGATTTCGATTTCAAGCCGATCGAAAATATCTCGCAGCGCCAATGCTGCCAGTCGCTTACCCAATCGCTTCAAGCCTGGCGTGCCGATATGAATCGGATCGTCCAGTTCCAAATCGACGCTCGCTGCCACTCGGCAGTATGGTATTTCTTCCGCACACACTCTTTGTTGATCCTGAACCACATTCCAGTACTGATTATCGTTATACACAAATCGCCCGATTTGTACGTAATAAAACGGAAGCTCGGGATTGTCAAAATCGGTGCGTACCGCTTTCACAAATTTAACGAAACGCTCGTGGAATTGGTATGAGGCATTTTTATTCGCATCAGCTTCTCCCTGGTACCAGAGCACGCCGGTTACGTTGCCGCCAATCGCCTTGAATCGCCGATACATAGAGCCATACAGCGATTTCCCGCCTTCATCCCGCCGTTCCGGATCCCATTGGGTCATGGAAGTTCCGCCGTGGGCGCAGGGTATAAGTCCAATGGGTACGCCTGTCTGGGCGATCATTTCCTTTGCAAAAGGCAATCCCAATCCGGCGCCGACAACTGCATTGCGACGGGCTGAATTCCTGGCTGCGATGAGTGCTTCGCCGGTTAAGCCAAGTTGATGTACCGGGTCGACTGAATCCAGTAACCAGTGCAGCGGATCAGAAGCGATCGTCCATTGCTCATCGTACCCAAACATGCTCACACGAATATCCGGTGATTCTGCCGCTTGCAGATCACCCACGCCCTGCATGTTCGATTGCCCGGCGAGAATCCACAAATCGCCGACGAGAATATTGGAGACAGTCTTCGTCGCCCGGATAGTTTTTTTATCGGAGACCAACCGCAATTCGATTGTATACGGACCACCCGTTGGCACATTTTTCAACTCGCCTTTCCAGCGCTTATTTGAAAACGTGCCGACCTGTTGCCAATCAAAACTATTTACAACGCTTCGGATGTCCGAGAGCCGCGCCTGAACCGCTCCCGATCCCTTAAAGTCACAGGTTCCTGCCAGGGGAATATTGGCAACATTGTCAGCGTCTCGCTGATAGACTCGGTAATCTGTGAGCCCTGAAGTTATTTGGATTGATTCAGCGCTCGCAATGTGAGTTGCCCAAAAAATAGAAAGCAATGACCAATACAGAGTCGAATATTTATTGGAAAGACACGCCATCGTTAGTCCTCCTCATTTATGATTTCAATGAATTGCCACATTTCAAAGGTTTTGCATCCGATAGCAATTAATTTGGTTACCTGCATCTTTTAACTCGCGCAATTTATGAAATGGCAGGAGATTCAAGCAACAAAATCATTTATTGGCTGGAATTTCATGGGAATATCTGCTTGCCACCATTGAATCTGGCGACCAGTTCAAACTCACGACTGAAAAGGTTTGAGTTGGCAAAATGCGCCGGGGCAGTCGCTTCGACATCGGTCCCGTCGAATTTATCGATTGCCTTTGCGGACCATTTTTCCGGATTCAGCGAATCGAACAACCACTTCCCCGAGGGCGAATCTTTGGTTTTGATGCGAGCCTGGTATAGATGCTCGAAAGCGACTCTGACGCCAACACTGCATACTTTTTTCTTCCGACCCAAATCAAAAATTTTGAGTCGCCGCTGGTGGTCGTATCCCATGATGAAGTTGATCGCGATATCTAGCGCCTGCCCCAGATCATAATTTTCACCAACCAAATCCAGAGCAGTCTGCCGAAGCGTTTCAATATATTCAGTAGTCAGTTCAACCTGGTGCAATCGGTAAATTGAAAGGTTTGAGAGACAATATTCTTGCAAGGGTTTCAAAGTCGCGCGGGGAAGCTCAACCGAAAAGGTATTCATCTTATCGAAATACAGCATCGTATGCGTATCCTTCCAATTGGCATCACTTCCCAACAGTTTCCGTTGGTACCATTGAATTGCCTTGTGAACGAATAAATCAGCCAATTGCCACCAGCGATGGGTACCGACTTGGGTGATCACGTCACCGGGCTGAATGATGTTAAGGATCGACTCGCATGCATTATTCACCAATTCACGATTCCGATATTCTTGCTTTGCGTTCATAACTTATTCCACCGATAGATTTGGAAAATGATAACAAGCTGCAATCTCGCCTGTAGTTCCGCTCTGATTGCACCGTTGAATGAGATGTTACAACTGAAAGATAATCAGATGCTGTTCAATTGTCAAGTAAAAAAATCGACGACACAGAAAATCCCTTCGTAGCCCAATCCACAAATTCAGCGACGTACTTTAAAATTTTTTAGACAGGATAACAGGATTAACAAGAGAGAAGCTATCCTGTAAATTCATGCTAATCCTGTCTAAAATAATAATACGTCATCGTAATTATGAAAAGGCGTACTTAGTACGGTCGCAAATGCCGATAGACATTCTGTCAGCAATTTAAAAAGTGTAGACTATTCTACAACGTGCTGTTGAATAGTATCCATAAATTGCATCCAGCCGATTTAAACAGGCCGTCGACTCATACCAAAATAAAATGGAATTAAGCAGTTAGATTTTGATTTAATCGATGGCATGTGAATTGAATTGAAACATGATATTTAAGTGCGTTGCCTTCAAAAATGAAGAATCCAGCGCGCTCTTTATAATAAATTCGAGTAGAAGAAATGCAGAACGAAATGAAAAAAACTAACATCACCGCAAGTGAAAAAAGCGCGGATCACCGCCTGACACGTTTGCAATTTCATGTGTCGGGTATGAATTGCGCTTCGTGTGCGATGAATATAACCAATAGCCTGCGACGACAGCCGGGTGTCGCTGAAGCGAATGTAAATCTTGCTAATGAAAATGCGACTATTTCTTTTGATATCGAGCGAACCGACACTTCAAAACTTGCTGCCACCGTGCAAGCGCTGGGCTATCATGTCGAAACCACTGAAACACATCTGAAAATAGTCGGTATGCATTGCGCTTCCTGTGTCAGGCGCATCGAAACAGCATTGCAATCCCGCGCCGGGGTCATATCGGCGAATGTGAATCTGGCGACCGAGCAAGCGTCGATTTCTTATTTGCCGGGATCACTCACCGTCGATGAATTGATACAGCTTGTCGAGGTAACTGGTTATCAAGCCTCCGTCGTCGAGACTGCACCGGAAGAGCGTGGTGACCGAAAAGCTACGAAATCGGCAGGCGAGCCGCTTACAAAATTATTATTCAGCAGCATCCTGACAGTTTTCATTCTGATGGGATCTTTTTCAGACATATTTTCGTTCGTCACCGTCATTCCGGAAAATATTCGATGGCTGGTTCTATTCAGCTTAACCACGCTGGTCCTCGCTTATCCGGGCGCCCAATTTTATAGCGGCGCCTGGAGAGCGCTGAAGCATCGCACAGCGGACATGAATACACTAATCGCCACCGGAACCGCCGCTGCCTATTTATATTCGATCGCTGTGACATTTATGCCCGGTTTTTTACCTGAAAATTTGCGCTATATTTACTACGATACGACCGCGGTCATCATCACCTTAATATTGCTGGGACGCTTTCTTGAAAACAGGGCGAAAGGTCAAACTTCAAACGCGATTCGCAAACTCATGGATTTGCAGCCGGCGATGGCAAACGTCATCCGGAACGGACGGGAAATAATACTGCCGATCCAACAAGTGCATTCAGGCGATGTGGTAATCGTAAGACCGGGTGAAAAAATTCCTTTGGACGGAATCGTGATAAAAGGTTCGGGATCGGTGGATGAATCCATGCTCACTGGCGAATCGATGCCTGTAGAAAAGACTGTCGGCGATGAGGTAATCGGTTCATCGATGAATCAAACTGGTTCGTTTCAATTCGAAGTTACGCGCACGGGGAATGAAACTGCGCTGGCACAAATCATCAGGCTGGTGCAGCAAGCCCAGGGTTCCAAAGCGCCAATCCAGAAACTCGTTGACAAAGTGGCTGCCATTTTTGTCCCGGTGGTCATCGCAATTGCGCTGCTGTCATTCGTCGGCTGGCTTGCCTGGGGACCCGAGCCAAAATTGACGTACGCACTGATCACGTTCATCACGGTTTTAATCATCGCCTGCCCCTGTGCCCTGGGATTGGCAACCCCGACATCCATCATCGTTGGAACCGGTAAAGGCGCTGAAAACGGAATTCTGATCAAAGATGCGGAAGCGCTGCAAAAGGCACAGCAGATCGATACTATTGTTTTGGATAAAACCGGAACAGTCACAATTGGCAAACCTTCTGTAACCGACGTTTTGCCAGTGAATGGGTTTGATGAAGCCGATGTGCTGACTATGGCAGCCGCCGTGGAACAGAATTCAGAGCACCCCTTGGCACAAGCCATTCGGGCGAAAGCGCTTGAGAAGGGAATGAAAATGTTGGAGACATCTCAATTTCTCGCCATTCCCGGAGCCGGGATCGAAGCGCGTGTTGATGAGGTAACCATCAAATTAGGAACGCTGAGATGGATGCAGGCTTTTAAAATAGAGTTCGGCGCGCTGGCGGAGAAAGCCGATGAATTGACGGCGCACGGCAAAACGCCAATTTTCGTGGCGTTCGACAGCAAGCCCGCAGGCATTATCGCTGTTGCCGATCAAATTAAAACCGATTCGAAACGCGCAATTCAATTATTCAAAGCGCTGGGCATGGATGTGCTGATACTTACCGGCGATAACCGCCGCACCGCAAACACGATTGCGCGGCAGGCAGGCATCTCTCATGTTATCCCGGAAGTGCTGCCAAAAGACAAGGTTGAAAAAATCAAGGCGTTGCAGATACAAGGAAAGCATGTCGCTATGGTGGGTGACGGGATCAATGATGCGCCGGCGCTGGCACAGGCGGATGTGGGGATCGCAATCGGAACCGGAACGGATATCGCTATCGAAGCCAGCGACATCACACTGATAAAGCCACATTTGCCCGCGGTTGCCGATGCCATTATGCTCAGCAAAGCGACAATGCGAAATATCAAACAAAATTTGTTCGGGTCATTTATCTATAATTCTTTATCAATTCCAATCGCCGCCGGATTGCTCTACCCGATAACCGGACTTCTGCTGAATCCGATGATTGCCGCCGCGGCGATGGCAGCCAGCAGCGTTACCGTGGTTCTTAATGCGCTGCGTTTGAGAAAATTCAAAACATCGGCAGCGATGGTACTCGGCAATGACTGATCATAAGTTGAGTAAAATAACAACTATAATCTATCTATTTATCACAATTCATTTTACAACTGCAAGGAGAATCAAAAATGAGTACGAATTCTTTTAAAATCGTTCTAACCGGGCTGTTTGTAGCCATCCTGACAATGTCGGTTTCATTTGCAGCAGCAGAAGCTCAGAAAGCTGACAGCATTACGTGTCCTGTTTCCGGAAAGGTACTCCTGAAAAAGGATGCCACCGGACCATACACGCTTGATGGTACTGCATATTACTTTTGTTGCAGCAGTTGCCTGGAAAAATTCAAAGCGGATCCGGGCAAATTTGCTCAAGCTAACGATCCGCTCTGCGGGATGTCTGTCGATAAAAAAAGCGCCCAACACTCGGTTTATAAAAATCAAACCTACTATTTTTGTAACGCACAATGCAAGACCGCTTTTGATAAAAATCCGGAAAAATACGCAGAAAAAGTTGGCGCTGCTGATGACGCAAAAAAAGCTGACTGCTGTCGAGGTTGTCAGGCAAAGCCCTGCTGTTCCGGGAAAAAGAATTAGCCGGATGATGACCTATCTTTCATGATTTTATTCAATTTGGAATACGGGATATTTTGCCATCCCCTCCATCGCCGGGTTCCGTGATTTAATGCGGGGCTCGGCTTTTCTTTTACCAGTATTAAAGTTGAACCGCAGACGGTTGATGGATGAGAATTTTTGGAAGCCTGTGTAAAGGTATGCAAATTGTTAGGAAAGCAAGTTAACCTGGCTGCAATCGATCAGTCTCGAACAGAAAGATAACTATGCCGTGATTTGAAACCATGAACGGCTATCTCTGGTAAAGAAAACCTCAGAGATCGTACCTGATGGAGATATTTTCGCTCGATGAACCGTTTATTATTTCCCGGACATATCCGAAATTTTTTTGCGGATCGGTTCTGCCATCCTGGCAAGTTCTTCCGCACCGGGATTACGGCGCAACAGAAATGAGCGAAGGTAATAATTAATCAAGCCCAATCGTGAATTTCGCGGGAAGATGTGAATATGCAGATGAAACACTGTCTGCCCGGCGCTCTTCCCGTTGGCGATCAAATGATTGATCCCCGAGCACCCGATAGCCGCTTTCACGGCATCTGTCACCAGCTTTGTAGTGCGCACCATGGGTTCAAACAGCGCCTCGGGGAGCGCGTGCATATTTTCAATGTGTTCACGCGGAATGACCAACACATGCCCACCGATCTTAGGCTGACGGATATCCAGAAGTGCCAGCGTAAAAGGATCTTCATATAAAATTTCCGCTGGTTTCTCACCAGCGATGATCTGGCAAAATATACATTCGGAATGTGTTATCAAATCGATCCCTTTAATTTACGCCTATTATTGTTAACAGACAGATTTTTATGAATTTTTAATTTCAGCAGGCGATCCATGGACAACCCAATGATTTAAATTGCCCAGGGCTTATCCAATCGTCATATTATTTTTAAGCTGCTTATTTTTTTACCATGACCAATCACAGGGGGTAACTGCAAAATGAAAATTAATTTAGACAGGATCGGCAAGGTTAATGTGCTGCGGGGCTTGCGAAAATCGAAACCTAAGTATCGCACGAAACCAAATGCGTAAATTAAATTTTCTGGATTTCATAGTCCACCCCGCTGTCAGATTGAGCCTAATGTTATCGCAACAGACGTATAGCAACACTCTGGAATTATTGGTGATGTACTAAATGAAAAAATGTTGACTAAAGAAACCAGATGTTGAATTTTTCACTGAGCCAGCAAATTCTTCAAACGTTTCCTTTAAAAAATATAAAGATGTTTTAGGTATTTGCTAGCGTACGCTTTTATAAGCTCCCTGACCATATTGCTGACTTACCCACGGTTTGCGAGCTTTCTTCTGTTGTGATCTTTGTTTAGCAGTTCAAATCAAGCAGGCATATATAAACGATGTTTAAAACAGATATAAAGCCCACATACCTTGCGACACTCAATGCACTAATTTTATAATATTATTAATTCCAGTGCATTTCTATGTAATCATGTGCTTCTTTCATACTAAGTGGTTGGGAGGAAGCTGAACCACGTATATAAAATTCTTCTTTTTCATTATTTATTAAATAAACGGGTTTGCTACTTGGCAATACGTCAACGACAAATATTTCTTTTCCATCAATGGATACAAATTTAGGTGATAGATAATGAAGATATTCTTTTCCAAAATAATCTCTTATAATATTATCAAATCTTATTAGAAATGTGTCCTTTGGATTAGATTTGTCTAAAATTTTAAAATCATTTGAAAGCCCTAAAATGCTGCCATCATCAGAAACCCCGACAAATAATTTTCCGCCTTCGGAATTTAAAAATGCAGTAATTGATTTTGCTATCATTTGACTAATATACTTCATTGGCTTTTGCTCTTTTAGACAATAGAGTAATGTTGATTTAAACTCAACATAATCATTTTCTCCTTTAGCTATTATTTCAAGCCAATTAATTATATCTTCTTTTTCTTCTTCTGAATGCTCCTTTAAATAATCCAAAAAATTATTTATACCATCTGCTATTTTCACTCGTCGTTCTTTTAAAAATTCTTCAAAGTTTTCTAATTTCCATAAATTATGGTCTATAGGAATGAATTGTTTCTCTAAAGCACCAGGATATTGATTACTAATTTCGGGCAAGTAGTTTTCTGGTAATTGGACTGAAATCTCAAAATTTGCATCTCGTGTAATAAATGCTCTGTTAGCAATTTCATTTACTATTTTCTTGTGCATATGGTTTTCAGAATTATAACCATTTTTATATAAAATCGATTGTGGGAAAATATGATGACTTTGAATGCTATAATAATCACCAATAGTATCACTAATGGCTCCACCGTTCGCCCAATCAACAGCTTTATTATGCTTAGTAATAATATACAACATTCGATAAAGAGGGTGACCTGCATCCTTTCCTTGCAAATCGTCGGGTGTGACTCCAATTCTTCCTCTTTGATCAATAATTTGATTTATTAAATCGATAATTGGAGTTTGGCTGTCAATGGCTATCTGAACATCTTTATCTAACCTTTGATCTGTTTGTCCACTATAGCGACTCCAATTAAGCGCATGAAACATCCAATATAAAAATCCATTTCTATTGTTTGATAAAAATTTACAATTATTTTTAATTAAGTGAGCAATAATCGGCACTAATACATTTGTTGTTATTAAATCTGCTGTTCCACTTATATATGCATTTTGTTTAAGAATAGGAATCAGAAAATCAATCGATTTATTTACTTGATCCCAAGCATTCATGTAATCTTCTTTAGTATACGATTCATGATCAACGCTTTTATATAAAGCCGAACCTGTAAGCGAGACAACAATGCACCTTGCAAAAAAGTCAATTTTAAAAATAAATCCATGTTTCGATAGCTGTTTTATTTTTTGCTTGACGATACGTCTTGCTTGAGGCCATTTCCCTGTTACATGTGTAAGCATAAGCTCTGCGTCAGTAAGTTTTGTTCCTAAAGAATTTACACGATCAAAAATATTAATGGCTTCATCAATTTTTGCTGTTGAGGGTACAGTTAAAATTGGATAATCTTTTTTTTCGATACTTCTTAAATTTGTTAGATTTTTATTTATAGTTTTTGCCAATGATTTATAATCAAATTCAACATCCTTATCATTCAATAATTCAATTATATCAAATGGATCAATTTTATCATAGACAAAACAATCAGTAACTTTTTGCCAAAGATGATTCCCTTCCATCTTTGTTTTCATGTAATATAAAAACTCACCAGTTTCTAAATTAAAGAATAAATTTCTTGGATCACTCAAAATATCATCTTCAGTATAATAAGGCGGGATTTCACCTTTAATTAATAAATATAATGTAGTTAGTCGTTGTTGACCATCTAATATAACTTTTGTCCAACCAACTTTCTCTCGTTTCACCGCATTGTTTTTTATCTCAGGAGGTTCATTCGTTTCCCAAAATAGTAGACTTCCAGTTGGATAATTTTTAAGCAACGAAACCATGAGCTGTTTTGATTGTTCTTTGGTCCAAACAAATTCTCTTTGAAATTCTGGCATGACCATTTCTAAATTACTTATCCCGTTGAGTACATTTATTATTTCCATTTATGAATTCCTTCGAAATTAGTTATATTTGAATTATCAGGTATTTAGATAGCGCTAACTGGATTATAAAGATTCAAAGAATTTAACGTCGATTATTTTGGTAGATTCGTTTAATCGTTACGAATATTAATGAGTCTGTTGATTTGATGTTATTTTTCGAATCCCAATCCTGATAGAAATGGTTCTAAGGTGGTTCAAATAATACATAAGTGAATAATCAACCGAGTCATTAATCATCCTGTAAAACCGGCACAGCCTGCCATCCTGTCAAAAAGAACATTGATTAACTCCCCCGTGAATAGATACATTTTACTGGCATAAGAACCTTTGACCCATCAATCAACGTTTTTTTTGATCCATCGAATTATTTGTGAATTCACCTGGCTCTCCGGAAAGTAATTAAATTTGAGATCATTCCGGGCGCCCAGCTTCTGGTAGCAAAAGGTTGCACGGCGCCACAAATAGAGCGGAGCAGGCGCGTTCTTGACACTTCCATCCGGCGCAAGGCAGTTGATAGCCAGAATCGGTCGGGGTGCAAATCCGGCGGCTAAATCCTGTAAATCGCCGGCATGATTCAATCCGCTCAAATACAGCATGGGCGGTAATTTGTAATCATCTTTTGTTACAACGCTAAACGGCATGCCCGAAACGATGAGCCCTGAGATGTCATCGCATAGCAAGCCTGCCGCTAATCCGACGACACCCGCATCCCCAAATCCCAGGATTGCCAGTCGATTTCTCTTCAATTCCAATTGGTCTTTCAGCGCCTCGATGGTTGCCAGAACGTCCCAGACGCGACGCCCCAGAATGGGCTGCCCAGAAAAATGTGAGACAAAATTCAGGTGGCGTTCATCGGAAAATGGGGATCCGGATGCAGCCGCAGTCTCACCAACCCCCCTGTAGTCGATGGCAATCGCTGAAAATCCGTCATCAAGCAATTCAGCCACCACAGGGTCGGCGAGAGCAGCGTGTTTGCCCGCGGGGTGCAACACTAAAATAATTGCTTCACGCCTCTTTTTTGTAGGCATCAGCATCAATCCGGGAACGTAAATTCCAGGCTCACTTTCTGCGATGAATTTGCTGATTTCAACCTCCCCGAAAATTTGCGCCCGCGTCCGCGACTGTAGCTTCACCAGATGGCGCTGCGGGAATCCACGAAATGCGTCTTTGACCAGGTTGATGCGGATTTGTCTTTGCTTTTCCAACCATTCCAGCTTGTCTTTGGGTTGTACAGCCTGCTCGAAACCTGCTTTTAATTTTGCATCGATCCATTCATCATAAGTTTTGAACTGCGATGGTCGGCGGTTTTTCGGTTGCTGAAAGGCGGAATCTTCAAACTGTATTTTATTTTCCGGGAGCGCTTTAAATACATCCGATTGCTTGAACCAGTAATCCACCCAGTCACCCAGCGCAGTTTGCATTCCGGGCGTCACTTCCCGCGCAACCGGATATTCCTGAATTGCCAGTCGCTCTCCGGCTTTCATTGCGGTGTAAGCAATAAAGGCTTGCTGGTGAAGCTTTCGACTATCTGCAATTGGTGAACTTCCATCCAGCAATGACGGCATGGTCAGGAACGGCATCGGTGAAAGCGCGCTCAATAAATCGGACATCCGAAAAGACGCACCTATTCCGGGCACATAACGGCACGCACAGTCCGGATGCATCAGAATATTCTCATTAGTTTTATACCCGCATATCGTTGCAATGAGCTTGATCCTCGGTTCGACCAGGGTAGTGTAAATTGCCTGCGCACCGGCATCCGAAAAACCGGTAATTCCGATTCTGGATGTATCGACATCATGGCGTTGGCACAGGTAATCCAGAGCGCGCTTATTATCCCATACATCGATGCCCATCAGGCACGTATTCAGCAAAAACAATTTATCGCTGAATGCCGGTTCGGCTGATCGGAGTTCATTAAATCGCGCGCCGTCGAATTGCATGGCAATGCAGCCATGCTTTGCCAATTCAATACAAGTCTGCTCGTTATAATAAATGCTTTTTACGGGCAAATCATGTCCGGCTAAATTCAGGATGGCTGGAAACGGCGGCTGGCTTCCGCGCGGTACATAGATGTTTGCCGCAATGCTGACCCCCGGCTGGATCTCAAAAATGACTTTTTCAAGCCGATATTCTTCCAATTCAAGTTTTCCGATTTTCTCGATATTCAGCGGAGA
>JAFGMA010000049.1 GCA_016927835.1 Candidatus Zhuqueibacterota bacterium
GCAATTAATTCCAACTTGACCATCAAATCTATATAGTTGATTAACCCACAAATATATTGCAGTTCGATCTCTTGTCAGTAATGTCATCGATTCCCCCGGCGCCGATATTCCATACTGCAACCAGTCAATAATGGTTTTACCGTTTTTAGTAGAGCTGTAATGGCGAGAATAGATATCAACAACAATTGGATTTCTCGTAGTGGATAGATTCCAGATCATTTCGCAATTCTCTTCATCAACCTGGCGAAAGCCCGATCGCTGACCGACCAATGGAATTCACTCCAGCAATGCGAACAATATCCAGTAAAATATTTCGCCACACAACTGGAGCTGGTTTTTAAAAACTCCACACCATCAATGATGATAATTTCGCCCATTTCTGCATGGCAATTTGGACAATACACTTTTTCTCCATTCTCAATATTGACCAAATAAACCGGCTGGCTTTCAGTCATTTTTGGTCCTTCCGGTTTCACCCCCATTTCTAATTAATTTCCAATATCGATTTTCAATCCTATGAATTGGCTGTTTCATCATCCGGCTTATTACCTGGAACTCGATGCCTTCAAATCGAGCTTTTAATAAAAATTCATCCCCGGCACCTCCCCAAAAATGATATTCAATAGTATTACGCCTGGGAATTTTCAAATTTTCAATATCTGATTTTCGAATAAACCAATAAGCCCATTTTGGATGACGAACCCTATCAAACCCGATTGCATGGTATCCATATAAACGCCCCATATTAATTTGTTGAGTGATATCTTTTGTATCACAATTCTTCAAATTAGCTGCCTGGCGTGTCGTCAACCATTCATCATTCCATTTTTCCTGCGCCAACTCAACTAATCTTCGAAGTCCATAATTTCTAATTTTTTTTACATCGAAATAAACCCATGATTGAGGACGAATTAAAAATCGTTTAAAAGCCATCAACTTTACTCGACGCTTTAGTTCACCATCATATGGGAAAGCTTCACCTTCGAGAATACCAACATCAACCCATGTTGGTGGTTTATGTGAATCCACACCCAATATACTGGCTATCTTAGTACATGAGAGATATCCAGTGGCATACCTGGGTCTTATTAAACCTTTCCTGACTGCGATAATTTTTATTGCATCTTTAGAACGTCCAAGTTTTTCGGCAATATTTCTTATAGATAAATATGGTAAATTCTCTTCAAGATATTTAATTTCATCTTCAGTCCATCGAACACGTGAAAAATTATTTTTTTTATTGATTCGTTGATGTATTGGAATATTATTCGCATAATTCCAATCTGCCGACCTATTAGATTCAGAATCTGAAATAATCAGATCTATAACATTATCAAAATCACTCATTATTCACCTTGCCAATCATTTTTTTCAGCAGCTCGACAAGCGGACATGCATTACAAATAACATGGCTTGCCATATCCCTGACATCACAAATCTGACAAGTATCCCTGATACATAACTCTAATAATATCCAGGGTGGTATTTTCCCAACCTCTGCAAGCGCATCCCATTTTAAACGATTTATCTCACCTTTTTCCTTTATTGCAATATCTATAGCCGGGATCTTGCTTTGAAACGATTTTTTATCATGAATGTGATTGATCAACTCCTTGCATGCTTTAATGCCGGCATGGATTGACGATTTTCTCTGTACTAATTTATTAGCCATTTGGATCTGAATTTCTTTATCTGGCAGATCTAATAAGGCTCCAACCAGCCGGCTGTCGCTCGAAAGATTTCCATTTCGCATCAGCTCTTGAACGTTTTCATCCAACTCCAATAATTTCATTTTCTGCGCCACTCTAGCGGCGCTGATCCCCAATTTGATAGCAATTTTATTTTTAGATATTCCAAGATCATGCAATTGCTTATACCCTTTTGCTTCTTCGATTGGATCCAGGTCAATTCTCTGCAAATTCGCCACCATGGATCTTACGAAACGCTCAGCTCCATCACCGTTCGTGGCAGGATGAATAATTGCCGGGATTTTCTTCAAGCCGTCAATCTTCGATGCCCGCCAGCGGCGTTCACCATCCTGGATCATATAAAATCCATTGCCGATTTCTTCTACAGCAATCGGCAGAATTACCCCATGCTCAATAATGGAATTTGCTAATTTTTGAAGCTCGTTCTCATCAAAATCTTTTCGCGGTTGATTTGTATCGGGTATGATTTTTTCAAGTAATAATTCGGTCATTTTTACTCCTCGTTTTCTACCGGTGCATTCAAAACCTCGGAAACGTAGCTCGGACTCGCATCAGCGATGATCGAAATCGCTGACGCCGGCAACCTGGGCCATTTTTGCGCCGCCGCCAGAATGCGCTGCCTCTTCTCTTCAGCGAACAGGGAAGCGAACAAATCGCCGGCAGCATCGAAGCGTTGTTCAGCCAGCTTCGCCCGCTCTTCGAGATCCGCTCGCTGCGCTTCGCTATCCCTCAAGCGTTTCCGAAGATCGGTGACGGCTCCCTTCGCTTCGGTCAGCTCCGGGATTTCCTCATCTTCGGTCTCAGTCACGTTCGACAAAATTCGCGCGAAAAGTAGCGAAACCAGGGGCAGGATACCGCCGGCTGCGAACTGGTAGACCTTCGGCTCGATACCCCACCCATCGATGATTGCCATATTCTGCCCGAATTCCACCGCATGCGAAAGGTTCGCCAGCGCAGAGATGGCGACGGAGGTTACTAATCCGAGCGAAAAAGCATTCAAATAGCGATATCGAAATTTCGCTCGAGCTGAAATCCGCTTCGGTGTCTGGTCGATGTGCTTCGCCAGTTTATGCGTCAGCGCTGCGATGGATGCCTCGAATGCAAATGCTCCGAACCAGGCTGATAAATTGCCCACTGCAGCGAACGGCTCGAATTTCGAAAAGAACCAGGCGGTATGGGGGAAGAGCACCGCCAGCAAGCTGATATAGATCGCCCAGATAAGTTTAGTCGTCCAGCTCATTCCATTGCTCCCTCGAGCTCCGCGGAAGGCAATTTAATCGCTTCGACTTTTCCATGTATCTCCTCATCAACTGCATCAAGCAAATTTTTTGAAAGCCGATCGAATTCCAATTGATGATATTTTTCAACTTTATCCAAAATTTGTAATAGATCTGCATTCCAAAAGCCATGCCGCTCGATAATCTGCGTAAATTCCTCGAAATCATGCCCGACGATGCTCCAGCCGGCAAATTTGTTACCTTTGCAATGACATAATTCATGATCTATTAATGCTTCCCGGATATCATCGGAAACTTTTTCCCAATCTTCTTTTGATACCCAAATAAGAAAATCATATTCCTCATCTAACAATGGAATTAACCTGATAGGGAACTTCGAGACTTGTGCTAATACTTTTCTCCCTTTATTGGTCGCTGCCTCGGATCGATATACAAATGCAATATTCGCTTCTTTCAAATGAGGATGATATTTTTCGATCATTTCCATCGCAATATGGATGACCGATTGAGATGCCTCACTCCATTCGATTGTCATTTCAATCTCCAAAACAATTTTCTAATAATGATGATCATATTCATCTTGATCATCTTGAAACCTGGGCGGAAGTTGCCGCATGCCGACATCGTAAGGCGTAATGGGTGCGCCAACATGTTGCTCGACGAAAGCATGAACGATTTCTTCGGTCGTCGGGATGATGGAATAGATGGCGCCTGAGCCGTACAGTCTGGTAAAACCTGGCTGGTCGCCGGCTGCCGGCACATCCACCCGGATGAAACCTTGCCCGGCAATCACTTGTTCGCTGACCTTGCCGGCGATTTTTTGATGACCGAAAAGCTCTACAATACAAAACTGATCAAAAGACATTGATTCTGCCATATCAAACCTTTCTTAAAAAAGTAGACTTAATATTTACCTGGTGGATAGGGTTTCGGTCTTGGCGTCGGTTTTTTTGAACCACTATAATATTCAAGTACATCCGCTTCACTGGATAATTCGATATATTGGATAGCTTGTATCGGAATTAAATAAGTGGTTTCGGATGTATTTTTCGTAGCAGGTACATCAACTCGAATGAAGGCTTTTCTATCAAGTTCGCTGACCCTGCCGGCAGTTCTTTTATGATCTAACAAACTAATGATACAAAATTCATCAAATGATTCTGATTCTGTCATATTAACCTCGCTTGTTTTCCCAAATCTCCAAATTGAAATTTCTGTTTCCGGCATATAACGCTTCGACAAAGACGAACAGCGGGAATAAACCGGTTGCCACTCTCTGCCTGGTGCGGCTGTCGCGGTAGCCCTTTTGTTTTTTGCTGCCTTTTACCTCAACCAGTACGACGCGACCATCAGACAACCAATAAATGAAATCTGGGGTATACCAGGCATTACCTAGAGCAAGCCGAATAGCTTCATAAGACCACCATTTGACAGTGGCATTAAATTTATCGGCAATAAGAAATTGACCGACCATCGCCCAAGCTTGTTCGGTATTGCTGCGATATGGGGAAAAACGAATATTGCTCATTCTATCCTCCTGAAATCAATCACCCATACCCAGGGATTGCTTTCCCAGGGATAGCCACGTTTTGCATAGATGTTATCCCACGAGGCACGGTAATTTGCGGTATAAGCATCACAAGCACCAATGGAAAAATTGTATTTTCCTGCTATGAAACCACAATACATACCCTCATCGATTGCATCTTGCTTACTTATTTCCTGCAACCGCTCAACCCGAACATTTACGATTTCGAGATTAATACGCGATGCCCATCGTGGCATAAATCTTGATGAACGCCAATTGATGCCGCTACCTATACAAATAGTAGATGCCTTATAACAGATTAAACCCGGATCGTCGAAATCATCTATTGGATGTTGGTGCCATACTTCCTTTATCCATAAATGATCGCCTGGTATACCAAATGGAGATTTTAGCTCGTGGATTCTTTTCCAATTTGACAAATCATCAACCCACATTGCCTTTGGTCTTTCTTTATCAATCGGATCTGGATTTGTCCATCCAAGCCATCGAAATTCAAAAGGCGGTTGTGGTTTAACGGGTCGTCTGGTTTGTTTCTTACTGCCGTCCAGGATAGCCAGAACCATCTCTCCATTGAATATAATGGGATGTTCCTTCATAACGCCTCGGCTCTCTTTAGCTTCAGCATCTCCGGAAATTGCATCCATTCAACATCATCCAACAGCCTGCCGGCTTTTTTCCGACCTACTCGGACCATATGCTGACCATGACTTGAAACGCCTCCATAAAAAAACTCTTTGTCACCGGGATGATTCTCGGCAAAAAAACCCATCCTCTTATCACCAATCGGATAACCTGATCCGGTATACATCTCTAAAGGAATCCATTCGCCCCATTGTTTAAAGAAAAACGGAACGCCCCTATCCAGTGCTTCATTTCTGAGAGTTCTAATCCAATCAGGATGAACCGGTCTAGCCTGATCTCCGGTTTCACCTCCGACTATGACCCAATCCAAAAAATTTTTATATGGAGTCGAAATATATTCGCTTATATTGGATGGGAATGGCAAATAGTTGATTAATTTGAGTCTTGAAAGCAACGGCTCAACACTTACGAACCGTAAAGCTGCTGATATATTAAGTAGCAGCGGGATTCGAATATCAGCGAATTTCTGATTTTCAACACTCACTCCGACAGCTATATTCAGCTCATAGAAACCATCCCCATACCAATTTTCAAAAGCCATCATTCGTTCCGGTCTTTTTGTCAGAACGATAAATCGATGCTTTGGATTGCAAATCATTTCATCCCAAACATGAGCGATGAAATCGAATGGGACATCTTCATGAAATAAATCACTCATCATGATGATAAATAAAGAATATTATTGGTAAAAAAATGAACAGGAAAATCAACGATAAGATCCAAATTTCCATGACTCACCTTTTCATCATTGGTCTCATTGAACGACCCGTCATCTCGATTACACTAAACCTGCCATCCAGGATACGATCAGCCAGATAACCATCGAGTTTGTTTGGAGCATCATTGCTGGCAATTATTGTTATTGTTTTTTGTCTGATTGCATCGGTATAACGCCGGTCCATGAGCAGAAATCTACGGTCAGACTCATAAGCCGTGCCACGCGTTTTGTCGAATTCGTCGATGCATAGAACTTTGATATTCGTCCAATAATCCATCCGATTAATGGATTGTTGGTTGGGATTTTCTGTGTCATATGCTGCCCGCATATGGTCGAAGATCTGTACCAGGCGCACATAAGCCGCCTCAATATGATGTCTTAAAGATTGTGCAACCGCTATCTGTAAAATGGTTGTCTTTGCTGTGCCAAACCCGCCCCAGAGATATACCCAACCGCCGCCGGCGGATAAGGTTGCTCTAACGGCATCGATTGCAATTTGTATATTGCCATAATTAATTAATGTTGACCATTCGAGCTTTCGTTCTTCATCGTTCAGCCCCGAATCCTGGATTGCAGACCAATTAACATTTGGACACAAAATCATCTTACCGAAATTTGGATCTGTGATATCCAAATCCTGGCGGATCCAACCCAATCCTCTACAAATTTCACAATCCGGTGTACAAATACCTGACTTTTTATCTTTTTCAAAATGATTCTCTTCAGATCGTATTTTTTCACCGGGATTAGGATTAATTAAACAATCCGATATATGATTCATTTCGATGCCCCTTTCTGATAGATATTACGCCAGTTTTCACTGGCTTTTTCTGCAGCAGCGATTAGAGCCGGATCTGGCTCAGTTGTTGCAGCTTTGTAATACTTGCGCAGCTCGCCCGCTTTCGCCCGTGCGACCTTGAGCAGAGCTCCCGGTCGACCGATGGTGAACGGCGGTTTGCCTTTATGATGAGCTGCCAACCAGTCATCCCTGACGGATGCCAAAACATCGAAACCGATTTCCCCTATTGCATCCAGCAACCAGCGCGATTCTTTTATCCAGGCGGCGTAATCGCCGCCTTTGCCCGGTATTTTGTGCGGCGGTCTCAGCCCCCAAAGCCGACAAATTTCCAGAATCACCTCCCGCACATCTTCCGGATACCCGGAAACATCAACATCCAAGCCCTGCTGCCGTTGGTTTTTTTGATTTTTCTCGAAATCTTGAAGTGCAGCATATGCGGATTTATTTTTTACAAAATCCGGTAGTTTTTCAAGCGCGGGCGCGGGCGCGTCAGCGCCCGCGTGATCGGTTAATGGATCGGTTAATGACGAATCTATGACGGTTTGGGTGACACCCATGTCACCCCCATCCTGACATTTTGACACCCCTCCGGTGTCATCTTGACACCCCCCTGGTGACATTTTGTCACCACCTGACTTCTGGAGGGGTGACATATTGTCATCCTCAATATTGATTGGGGGTGACATTTTGTCATCCCTTTGGGCGGTTCTTTTTCGTAACGGCAAAGCCGAGAAGTCGATTTTAAAGCGATTTACACCGCCCGGACCAGGTAGTTCATCTTTTATCAGAATCTTGCGCGATTCAAGATCTCTTGTAATACGCTGTATTTGACGTTCAGAGTAGCCGGTTTTCCAGGCAATCAAACCGATGGATGGGAAAACATTATTTCCATCATGGTCGGCATGATCAGCATAGGACAATAAAACCAGTTTCTGGGCTGCCGGCAGATCCGACTCCCAGACCAATCCCATGACTTTTACACTCATTTAAACCATCCTTCCGCTTCGGCTTTTTCCCAAAATTCCGAGAATTCAGCGATCGCCTGCTCCAGGTTGCGACTGACGCGATCGATATATTCGACCGCCGGCTCCAGCAGCGACTGCAAACCGGCTCGTATCATCGCCTGGCGCAGACGGATGCGCACGTCTGCCAACATGCGCAGAGAGACAGCCAGGTTCGAGAGGGTATTCTCCACCCGCTCCTGATTCCATTCACGACTTGAAGTTTTCTGACTCATGAAACTCCCGCAGCTCTTTTTCTTCTCTCACGCGAGAGCGCAAATCGAAGAAATAATCGATGAAATTGATGGCTAAAACACATAATCCACCACAACCGACCACGATGGTGATGGAAATAGCACTTGTCTCATCCACCGCTAAAACCGCCGGCAGAAACAGACAGAGCGTGCCGATGATATAAGATTCAATCCTGGACAGCTCACGTCCATAAAGCGCCAACCTCCAATTGAAATAATGACTGCTGGTTAATAACAAAACCGATATTAAGGCAGCCGTACCTGTAGAAATAAACATTTTTCCTCCAAATATTGAATATGTCACTGGCAGAAAAACATGTTACAAAATTGGTATAAATATTGCTCCCTGTATGATTAAATTTTTAATAACATTATCTGTAAAGGGGAGCGGTAATGAAACAATTAATGGTTTTTAACAAATATTTGATAATCAGAAACAGCAGGATAAGTAAAATGCGATTGAGCGATGCCATCACGGATTACATCGATGCAAAAACAAATTTCTATAGCCCGAACACATTAAATGATTATGGATTAACTTTCAGGCGGGCGCAGGTTTTTTTCGACGAGGATCCCTTCGTTCAGGATCTCGACAACGCCCATATCCGGAGGTTTCTCAAAACCATTCCCGGCGGTGATAAGAACCGTATGAACGCCCACATTGCATTATCGAGTTTGTGGACTTTTCTCTTAAAAGAGAATAAGGTCGATAATCACGTCCTGCACAACGTAGAAATCGTCAAACCCAACCAGGTGCTGATATTCCCTTTTTCCGATGATGAATCACGGCGTCTGATACGAGCTGCCATGCACAGCCAGAATGCCCGCCGCGATGAAGCCATCATCAAAGTTTTGTTCGATACCGGCATCCGCGCCAGCGAGTGCATGGGTCTGCGTCTTGAGGATCTGAAAGGTGAATTTTTAACCGTCACCGGCAAGAGCTCAAAGGGCAAGGGTCCGAAGGTGCGCCAAGTACCGGTGTCCGCTTCGACGCTGCGAGCCATCCTGGAGTACATAATCAATGACCGCAAAGCCGCCCCGCGCCGGGCAGCGCTGTTTGCTTCCTCAAGAACCGACGGCTATATGTCACGCTTTTCCCTGGGATTATTGTGTGACCGGTTGGCTCACCGGGCGATGGTTGAAAACGTGTTTCCGCACCGCTGCCGGCATACCTTCGCCGTAAATTATTTATTGAATGGCGGCGACCCGTATACGTTGCAGGACATCCTGGGTCACACCACGATGGACATGGTCAAACGATATCTGCATTTTGTCAACCATAATCTGGCGAGGATGCATCGTAAAGCCTCGCCGATTAGCAACTGGCAAATATAAACCGAAAAAAGAACCATGTCATCATTGCGCGCTGTCTGACCTCACGGTTCACATCCGTGAGGTCGTGGGTTCGAGTCCCTCCGCGCCCACCAGCACAGAACCACTCCGTATGGAGTGGTTTTTAGTTAA
>JAFGMA010000050.1 GCA_016927835.1 Candidatus Zhuqueibacterota bacterium
ATATTGGGTGCAACATGGGAAGGCAGATCCGGTGGCACTCGTAAAGCGCTATGCCGGTCGTTGCCCCCTGCTACACATGAAAGATATGGCAGGAGGTGAGGTTCAGGTTGATGTGCCGGTTGGAACCGGTATTCTGGATATGAAGGGAATTATCGAAGTCGCCAAAGCGAACGATAAGCCCTGGTTTATTGTAGAGCAAGATAATCCACAGAAACCCATTCTCTGGGCGGTTGAATTGAGTCTGAAAAATATGCGACGACTGCTGGAAAAATAAGCGGGCTTAATCAGTTTCGCCGGAATGCGGATTTTCATTCCGCCGGCGGATCGAATGCGTTACTTTTTTCATGAAATCCCCTGCGACTTTTTTCTCCCGATCGGTGAAAAAGCCGATCAGGAAGAGCAGTACCGGAAAAAGCAGCAATAGCACCACTTTGATGATGATATTGTGCCAGATTGATTCGAGTTGAATCAGCGTGGTAATCCAATAAATGATCGCGGTGAGCACCAATAGCTTCAAAATCCGGCTGATTTCATAATTGATGGGGTAATATTTCTGGGAAACAACATACATCAAGCTGGCAAGGACGGCATACGCGAGTACTTTTGCAAACGCTGCTCCCATCATTCCGAAGTCTGGAATCAGGAAATATGCGAGAGCGATATCGATCAGCGCGCCAATAGCGGTAATTGCTGCGTATGCTGTCGTTTTGCCTTTGACCAGCACGCCGACATCTACGGTATAATATACCCCATAGAATAAATTTGCGAGGGCAATCAGTGAGATTGACTGATAGCCGGCATAAAACGCAGGCTTTGTGAATAAAATTACTGCCTCGTGTCCCAACGCCGAAATTCCCAACCAAAGCCAGGCTGCCAGACATAAAAAATAAGTCAACACGACCGAATAAATTCGTTTCGCCGCTGCATCCTTTTGAATAGAAAACATAAATGGTAACCAGGCAGTTCGAAAAGGATGGATGAGTAACATATTGAGCATCATCCCGAATTTATAACCGATTTCATATAAGCCAACCTCCTCGGTAGTTGAAAGGAATTTTAGCAGATAACGATCCGCAAGGGTCAGTGTCCAGACTGCTAATCCACCCGGAACGAGTGGCAAGCCAAAGGCAAGTAATTCGCGCAGTTTCTGCCGCGAAAAAGACAACCGGATTCGTTTAATCATCACCGTTGTGATGCCAAGAAAGACGACGGCTGAAGTAATCGCACTGCTCTGCACGATCCCGGCGACTTTTTGTTTTAAAATGGCGACGAATAAAATATTCATGCTGACCAGCAGTGTGAAATGGATGATGTTTATCACCGTGTAGTGAATCCCCTGTTCATACGCGCGGAGTACCGAAAGCGCGGTCAATCGAAACAGACTGAAAAAGGCTGAAATGAAAATAAGCTGCAAATAATACGTCGCGGCTTCGGGCGAATTGAACCGGATGAGGCGGGCGAAAAAAGACGCGCTATTGAACAGCAGCAGGCAGATTGGAAGGGCGATGATCAAAATGAAAATCAGAGCGGTTGAAACAACCTCCTGCCGGTCGAATTGGTCTTCGTAATCATGAAAGACCTTTAAAATCGCGGAATTGAAGCCAAAACTTAAGATGATGGGCAGGACAATCTCAATTGCCTGTAACAGCGATAATTCACCGTAATCTGCCGGCGTCAGATGCTCGGTATAGAGCGGTATAAGAATGAATGCGATAGCTTTGATGATTACATCGCCCAGTCCGTAAATAATCGTATGTTTGGAGAGCCTCTTGAAATGCTGTTTCATGCGCGTGGCTTTCGTGCGACGGTTATCAGGTAAAATGTATAACGGGGCAATAATCCCACCAGAAATCGATCCAGTAGCTTGACAATGCTGCCATATTTTAGCTTCAAATGATATTGGAGTTGGTTCAATATTTTGCTGCGAACTGTCTTGATCTTCTCGATTTCAAGTCCCTGTTCTGCCAAAGCTTGCGGTAAATTCACACGATTGAAACGATTTACATGCCCATCGCGGTAAAATGATTTCAGGCAATGCGGGCAAATAAATTGCTTGAGCGGCTCATCGTGCGGAACCGAAACGATGAAGAGCCCGCCCGGTTTCAGCAGCCGATACGCCTCGATGATAGCTTCTTCATAACCCTCGATATGCTCGAGCACTTCCGAGGAGACGATTAGATCGAATGTTTGCTCGTCAATCCCTGTGTGCTTGATATCGCCTGTTTTTTGAGTGATCCCGAAATCTTCAGCAATCTGCCGGAACTTATCCAGTCGTGCTTGAGATAAATCCAGACTGGTTACGCGATGCCCCTTCTGTGCCATCAAATACGAAAGGTAACCGTCGCCGCAACCCAGATCAAGAATTGTCAAGCGCTGACGCGGAATCAATTTCAGAATATTATCATACCGGATCATGTCCTGAAAATAACGATTTTGACGCTTATCAAGGCTCCATAAATTAAGCTCTTGCGCCACCGATTCGTAATACTTCTTTTGGTCCAAGTGTCACTCCGCGTATACTTTAATTAGCTTTTTTGCATCTACCGCCCAATTATATTTATTCAATGCCGCTCTTAGCGCGTTTCTTCCCAATTTTTCTCGCAGAGCCGGATTGTCGCGCAAGGTTACGATCGCCTGCTTGAGCGCTTCTTTAGTGAAATCGATAATCAGACCGCATTGTTCAATCTCGGTGATTTCTCCGCTGCGGGTTCCTTTCGTCGCGATAATCGGGCGTCCTGCAACCATGGCTTCGAATTGCTTGTTCGCTGAAGCAATTCGATTGTTGGTATCGGCTGGATCAATCATGCATACGGCAGCATCGGCACGCTGCGTCATTTTGATGACATCCTCTTTGGGAATCGTGCCTAAAAAGTCGATTTGCGGCACCGAGGCGCATTTTGCAGCTAATGCTTTGTACAGGGAACCCATTCCGGCGATCACCAATTTTACACTTTCGAGTGAACGAACAACCTCCACCAGTTCCGTCAAAAATCTTGAACGGCTCAATGTTCCGGTATAAATAAGCGTGAAAACCTGATTCTGCGGGGCATGATAAGCCGATGAAACCAGCGGCTTTGTATTCAAAACGGTTGTGAATTGAGTATAACCGAGCTCTCTAAAATATGTTTCGTAGGTATCCTCCGCCAGGATGAGATGATCTACTTTCGACGCCGCCTGCTTTTCGAGCCGATGATAGAATCCGCTGAAAATTCTGGTCAGGTCCCGTTGGATCAGGGCGGTATAAATTTCATGGGCATCGTAGACCAATTTTATGGAACGCTGCTTTTTCAATTTCACTCCGATCAAGAGCGTGTCCAGGTCGTGACAATGAACCGCGTCGAAAGCCTGTCCGAGTGCCCATCGGTGGGCGATTTGCCAGAACAGGAATAATTGGAACGGCTTGCGCCAGGCGAGTCTCATGAGGCAATTATTATGAATACGATGAACGCGAATGCCATTGATTTGTTCCTCAGCAGCATAACTTCCGCTTCGATCCCAGCCAAGGACTATAACATCATGTCCCGAAGCTTGCAGCGCTTGTGCTTCCAAATAGACTCTTTGATCGTGAACGAATGGATTCGAAAGCGTCATCAGAATTTTCATGCAATATTCCGTCGTGTTTCAAAGAATTATCCAAACCAGGTGCTCGGGAGAATTTTTCCGCTCAACTTTGTTGGTCAAGTCTTCTGGCATCGCATTCCGTTGAGCAGCGGGAACCTGATATAGAGTTTGTTTATTTCCGCCACACCAGGCAATCTTGATTTAATCGAATACATTTTATTAAACACCTATCCGAAAACCTGTTTGAAAGAATGAATTGGAACAGGTAATACGGTCGTATCCCGCCGCCAAGCTATCAACCCTCATTATAACTGAATTCCCGTGGGCGGCACCCAATTAAACGAATCCCGGGAATGATAAGGAGGGTGTTCGGATGGGCTATTAGTGAATGATTGACACCTGGATGCGATGTGATCGGAGGATAGCTTACCATTGCGGCAACATTCAAAAAGATTTAACGATGGTGGTTGTTTTTTGTTCGCTAACAGATTTTAGAAAAATTCATTGTGTTGAAATCGTATTCTCGTACTGCTTCGGTTTTTAATGAGAAATAACTTTCCAGTCGCAATCAATAGCTTTAATGCCGAGGGGATTCGTTTGTTGGGTGTTTAAATTTTTGAGATAGAGAAAATAGCCCTGGCTGGGGGAACCCTGGCTATAGAGCAAGCGATTATCATCGGGGGAGAGACAGAATTCGCCGGTATCGTCGCCGGAAGTAACCGGTGTCGGATTCTCGAAAGACGGGAAATCGCTCATTATAATTTGGCTCGGGTAGCTGTAAGAATCGTAAAAAAGCGTGCCCATATTCGAAGCAAACCGAATTCTCGCGCTGCCACCGATTTTGAAGGGAGAAACCACAGTAAGGTTGGCGCCATCCGGTCGTATTTTCCAGATCCGATTGTCGCCGCTGTGAGCCGAAAAGTAAATGTTGCCGTCGGCTGCCCATACCGGATAGAACGCATCGATTTGATCCAGGGTGATATTTTTCGCACCGGTTCCGTCGATATTCATGACCACCAGGTTGGATGGTCCGTTTTCCGAGGCTTTGCGAAAAACAATTTGGCTGCCATTTGGGGAAAACCAGGGGGCGTCTTCGGTGACGGGACCGAAGGAGAACTGTTTTTGCCCGCTGCCGTCGATATTCATGATGAAAACATGCGTATCGAAACCCATGGGATCGAGGTTACGCACGAAAGCAATTTTGTTTCCGAGAGGTGAGAGCTGCGGATGATAGTCTGCGCCGGGATTCTGCGTCAATTGAATCCGACCGGTCCCATCCGGATTCGCCAGATAAATTTCGCCATCATCGTACGGCGGTTGATGGTCGAAGTCGGAATATACGATTTTCTCTTGATGTACTTCCTCGAAATATCCGATAATAATCGCGGTTCCGGTTTCATCGGCGGACCGCAGCATAATTTCCACCTGAACAGGCAATCCAGCGCGGACATCGGCAGTTTTTGAACCGTAGAAAGTCAAAACAGAATCAAAATTGAATACAAAAATTTCGAAAAGCCGGCTTTGTCCGACAGGAATGCCTTCAATCACACCCTCGACATGGGTTGAGGAGACAGTGAGGTTGGTCCGTATGCTGTCAATGTCTTCAGCGGTCACTAATGCAACAGCCGAATAGATATAGGACTTTAAATTTGATGGTATTTGAATTTTGAAAAATGCTTCGGTTTGCCCTAAGCCATCGGATACGTCCGTTGCCGATTGTGTCGGCTGATCCTTGCAGGAGAAAACTGCAAGCATCATGATCAATATGCTGATTAAGAAAGATTTCATGGGTCCTCCTTTTTCTTTTCTTCCATCCTTGTAAACGTCTATTTTGCATGAGATAAATCATTTAAAATAGTCGCCAATTGTCCGGTTAGCGACTTTCGATCTAGTGCATGTATTTTTTCTTCATGAAAGCGCTTCTGATTTAGCTGTCCGCCAAGCCACATTTTTCTAATCTGAATGAGCGTGTCTTTTATTCGCGCTGCATCCTTTGGCGGTGCAATGAATCCGGCATTCAATTCACGTATCAAGTCAACGGCATTGCCTTCCGGAGCCAGCGCCAGGATGGGTTTACGCGCACCCAAATATTCGTACAATTTGCCCGTCAGGATACCCTTATTGGCTGGCGCATCATCGATAATCAGCAGTAGCAAGTCTGAGGCCAAAAGGTAGCGAATGCTTTCTGAGTGGGTCACATAAGGGATAAGTTTTATCATCCCTGTAAATTTTTCATGATTCAACTGCTCCTGAATGGGTTTTCCGACGCGTCCAACAAAGATGAGTTGCAGGACCTGCCTCCAGCTCGGGTCTGCCTCGATCAGGTCTTTGAGCGCTTTTAGCAAACCATCCGGATTGCGATTCCCGTAAAGTGAACCCGAATAGGTGATCGTCAGCTTTTCGGGCGACTTCTGCGGTATTGGCTCCAGCCCGCTAAAATCCTCGCTGTCATAACCATTGGGCAGATGAATCCAGCGGTTATCCCTTAAATCCTGGTTTCGACTGAGCAAGTCATCCTGTACGCCAGGGGAAACGGTGAGAATGCGATCTGCCTGACTGAGAACGCTATGCTCCATCCGGCATTCGATCTTATAAGCCAATCCCCGCCGTTGTGCAGCCGAAAGCCATCCCACCCAGGAATCACGGAAATCGCAAATCCACGGCAATTTCGAACTTTTTTTCAGCGCTTTGCCAATGAGGTGGCAAGTGTAAGGCGGCGCGGATGAAAGCACCACGTCGATTTGTTCGTCACGAATGGCTTGTTGTCCGGCACGAACCGCGAAGGGATACCATCCGATGCGGGCATCGGGGATGAAAAAGTTGGAGCGGATGAATTCAGAAATGCGTTCGGTGGCTTTGCGATGTTGTTTGCCATCCCGCGAAAGTGTGGCGATATCCATGGCTTCACAGGCTTCTTTGCCCGTGAGCTTGCGATAGAATTTATACGGCTCCAGAATTTTGGAACGAAAAATTTTGATTGTATTGGGGATTTCACGGGTTAACGTTTCATCATACGCAGGGTAGTCGGCATTCAAGGGCGCCAGAATCACCGGTTGCCATCCGAATTCGGGTAAATATTTTACAAATTTGAGGACACGTTGCACGCCGGCACCACCGCTTGGCGGGAAGTAATAGGTGACGATGAGGACTTTTTTAAAGCTTGAGGTATTCATCCGCTGCATTCGATAAATAATTGGAAGAATTATCTGCTTGATTTTTACATTAAGTTATTATAAATTTTATTATTGTGTGTGATCGATAGCAAATTTTGGAATTTATGAGTTGGTTTTGAGCATTTGGGACTATAGAACGATTTGAGATGAAAAATTTGTACCATTCTTACAAGCCAGCTCCGAAAACCCCATTGCCGTCAAGCTAAGGGTACATCATTTTGAAAATTATTTTGTTACAAAGGAACAATTTATCCTGGATTATTCATATAAATTGCTAAAATCAGAATTTTCGGGGAT
>JAFGMA010000051.1 GCA_016927835.1 Candidatus Zhuqueibacterota bacterium
AAACGGCTGAGATTGCTTCGTCGCAAAAAACGCTCCTCGCAATGACACCTTTTATGAAATTTTTACCCGAAATGAGTATAATTCTATACCAGCATCAATTAGTCGATAATCCAAATTTCTAAAATAAAAATTCATGCGTAATTTCAATATTTGTTTTGGAGTGTCGATGCACAATGCAGTTGTGATGATTAAGTGTACGGTTTTGATATTTTTTTATTGAAATTTTAGGTATCCTTTCATATATTTAATTTTCATCGAATTGGTAATTTCAAGAAATTCCAACAGGGAGGCAATATGAAAGTCCTGAAAATCATTGGCATTATTCTGCTGATCGTTATTGTCCTTATTATCGTTCTGGGCTTAGTCGCCCCAAAGGACTATGCCGTTGAACGGACCGTTATCATTAACGCGCCGAAGGACCTGGTGTTTGACCATGTGAAATATTGGCGAAACTGGAAACAATGGTCTCCATGGGCAGAGCGCGATTCCATGATGAAGGTAACCATCGAGGGTGTTGATGGTGACTCAAGTTCGATTTATAAATGGATCGGAGATCCCGACATAACCGGCGAAGGCGAAATGACCAATACCGGTGTGAAAGAGGGTGAGGAAATTGCATATCATCTGCATTTCATCAAACCCTGGGAGAGCAGTTCCGATGGCTACCTGCGCGTCTCAGAGGACAGTTCCGGCACAAAAGCTGCCTGGGGCTTTTCCGGAACGAATCCATTTCCCTGGAATGTCCTGTTTTTATTCATGAGCATGGATAATATGATCGGAAAGGATTTCGACCGGGGACTGGAATTGCTGAAAACCGCTGCGGAGAAAGAAGAACAAGCGATTTCGAGCTATGAGGTGAAACAGGTTGAGTGGCGTAAGCAATTGTATGCTGCGATTAGAAAAGAGATTCCCTTCGATCAGATACAATCGTTTTTCAGTGAAGCATACGGGCAAATCATGCAAGCCATTGGCAGCAAAGGTGCGCGTAGTGTTGGCGCTCCTGTGGGTATATATTTCAAATGGGATATGCAGAAAATGACAAGCGATTTAGCAGCCGCCATTCCGGTCAACCGTGCGGTAGAGCTGGGAAATGTCAAATCCATCGAACTTCCGGCGGGAACTGCGTGTGTGGTGGATTATTACGGACCTTACGCCGGAATCGAGCCTGCCCACAAAGCACTGGATCGATATATTAAGCAAAATATGTTAATTCAAAATGGTCCCGTTATCGAGGAATACATCACCGATCCCGGGGCGGAGCCGGATACCAGTAACTGGCTAACAAGAATTTACTATTTTGTTGAATAGGCAAGCGGATTTTCCGCGAAACAGAACTTCGCGGGCTAATACATTTCAAAACAGTGCCTTGGAAAGATAATCACGTACCATTTTTTCATGCAATTCTGTGTATTTAGTGGGCTGATAAATTGCGGTTCTTGCTTTCTAATCATAAACTACTACTAGCTCAAAGGAGGCAACCATGGCGAAAGTAGCAATGATCGGCGCGGGAAGTCTGGTGTTTTGCAAAACCCTGATGAACGATTTTCTCGCCACGCCGGCGCTTGCCGGGAGTGAATATTGCCTGATGGCGCTCACCAACAAGCGCCTCGACAAGATGCACGCATTCGTCGAACGGATGATAAAGGATAATGGCATTGACGCCAAAGTCACCAAAACAACCGATAGGCGGAAGGCGCTCAAAGACGCCGATTACGTCGTGGTCATGATCCAGGTCGGCGGTGTCGAAGCATTCAGGATTGATTATGAGCTTCCCATGAAATACGGGGTGGATCAGTGCATCGGGGATACGCTCGGTCCGGGGGGCGTATTTCGTGCGGCACGCCACATCCGGGCATTGATGGAAATCGCTGAAGATATGCGCCAGCTCTGTCCCAATGCGCTGCTGCTCAATTATGCCAATCCAATGGCAATCTGCTGCTGGGCACTGGGAACCGTGGATGGTCTAAGGTTTGTCGGGCTATGTCACGGTGTGCAAACTACCATGGATTTGATCGCCTCCTACACCAACTGCAAAAAAGAGGAGATCGATTTCATCGCCGCCGGAATCAATCACATGGCGTGGTTCCTGCGCCTGGAAAAAGACGGCAAGGACCTGTACCCGATTTTGCGCGAAAATTTTGAAAAACCCGGCTATTATGTGAATGAGAAAGTGCGCGGCGAAGTGCTGCGGCATTTCGGCTATTTCATGACCGAGAGCACGGGTCATCTCTCCGAATATCTGCCATACTTTCGGAAAAACCAGCAAGCTCGGAACCTTTACTGCGATGAGCCGGCATTTGGCGGCGAAAGCGGGGCATATTACAGGTATAGCGCGGATGTCGCCGAAAAATTCTCCAAAATGGATCCGCTTTCCATCGAAACTACTACCCTTCAACCGCGGAGCGCCGAATATGCTTCCCATATTCTCGAAGCGCACGAGACCGGGGAGCCGTTCTGCCTGAATGGCAACGTGCGTAATGATGGCTATATCACCAACCTGCCGAACGGCTGCTGCGTTGAAGTGCCGTGTTTCGTCGATCGACTCGGATTGCACCCGACGGTAGTGGGCGATCTGCCTCCGCAATGTGCCGCGCTCAATATGACCAATGTCAACGTTCAGGGGCTTGCGGCGCAGGCTGCCCTCGATGGCGATACCGAATTGCTCGTGCAGGCGGTTGCGCTCGATCCGCTCACCGCAGCGGTGCTCACCCTCAAAGAGATTCGTGAAATGGTTAGCGAAATGCTCGAGGCGCAACGTGAATGGCTGCCACAATTCAAAGGCAAAGCCGTACGCCCGACACCGACGATTCACATTCCCAAGAACGTGCAACGCATCGAAGTGCCACTCGATCCGGCGCTGGCAATCGCTAATCGCTTTGGAAAGCTGGCGCAGGTCTAAGAGTATGTCGGGAATTAACCACCGCAGGTTTTATTGAGTAGATTAAGTCAATATATAGTAATTTTTTAAATTTTAATACCTATATTTAGAGCTAGTAGGAACATGCGGAGGCTTTAAACAGGTTCTAACTGCTATGGGCAAGAAAGAATCTTGCGCCACGAATCAGGGGTTTATCAAAACGGGAGGGAGATTTTTAATGATGAGATTTTTTCTGGCTTCAATGTTCGGCATGTTGTTGATTCTGTCTTTTGCTTCAAACAGTGCGGCTCAAACCGGTTTCCCTGACTGGCACGCTGCGAATATGCGTTGGGTAGAAGCGGGTTGCGATACCCATTATTTTCGTTCGGACAACGGCTCGACGCTGTCGTGGGGCGAAACCTATAATTTGCAGGCATATAACCTGATGTACCTGGCTGATGGAGATACGCTCTGGCTGTACAAACTCGCGGAGCACGGATTTGCCATCAAAAACAGCGCGAAGGACTTGCCAGCGGACACGTCTCTGACTGTTGATTCGTTTTACGCTGATGGTTATCTTGGTTGGGGCAATGCCCAATATTCCGGCGAATACGACGAATACCTCGTTTGGGACGGTCACTTCTGCACCGAAATCGCCAAATTCATTCGCACGGTCTATGAAGATGACCAATTAATTCCGATTTTCGGGGCGCGCGCGGATACCTTGCTCCGATTTCTCGAACAGCACGTAGCCGCAAAATGGTACGCGATCTGGTATGAGCCGCGAACCAATCGTCCCGGTGAATTGGCTACGAACGATACGTATCACCGGTGGATTGGCGGACAAAATTTGGACCGCATCCCGGTGAACCGCTATACCGCATTCGGAAATTTTCTGCTCGAGCTTTCGCGGATTTCAATGTCAGGTCATTATACACCATTCAATCCGGAAATGATTCCCTGGTATCGCCAGGTTGTCACCGAAATGGCTCAGGAATTCCATGACTTGCTGGAATATAATCCCCTGCTGGACATGTACTTATGGACCTATTCAACCGAGAGCAGCTCCAACGATCTTTCGCATTCGGCAATTGAAACCGGATTTGCATTCGATTGTTATCAAAACGGGATCGTCTTCACCGAAACCGATATGAAGCGCATGGGTCACACCCTGACACGCCACCTCTGGAAGAATCCCGGCGATTTCCGACAAACGGAATTATGGGATTATTTCAATCAGACTGAAACGAGTGGTAACGGGTATGATACCTATACGCGAAAATGGGCGCAACTCGGTTCGATCGATCCCCTGGTATGCGCTGTTGAAAGCGGCGTGATGCGACATTTTGCAGAAAGCCGTAATTATTGCTCCGGCGTTTATGCCACCGGCATCGCTGCGCTGGCATGGGTGAACCGAGCAGCACAACCAATCACCGCCGCCATTTCGACACACCTGGAGGAAATTGAAGGAGATGGTGATCGCTTTCCCGATCCCGGGGAAAAACTCAAGCTGTATATTTCGATTGCCAATTGGGGGAACAAATCCCTGGATAGCCTGTCAGTCAGCGTAGCTTGCGATGATGAACGAATCGAATTCATCAAAAATACTGCGCGGTATACTGAAATTGCATCTCTGGACACAATCGCCAATGAAGCCGATCCATTCATCATTCAGATCAAACCTGAAATCGATACCGGCGGTGTCCTTCCGCTGCTTTTGGAAATCCGTTTCGGAGAACGCACCCGGGTTGATTCGGTTTCGTTAACGATTGGACCGGTCGATGTGCTGCTGATTGACGATGATGGCGGCGCGGATTTCGAGTTGGCATATCAAACCGCTGTTTTGGATAGCCTGTGCCGGTTTCAATATTGGAATGTTGAAACGATGGGGTGCCCGGCTCAGTTTCTGAATGATTTCGAAAAAATTATCTGGTTCACCGGCGAACAAGATCAGAACACGCTTACCCCTGAAGACCGTGATGCCATCAAAGCATATTTGAATCAGGGTGGCAAAATGATTTTTTTCAGCAAAGGTGCGGAAGGTGATTTATTGGACAGCGAGGAACCGGACTCGCTTTTTTTTCGTGACTATTTGCATGCACTGCCCAGCATTCGAACGATCTCAAATAAATGGGTGACGCTGCGAACGGTTATCAGCGAATTCTACCCCACACCCTACCTCGTTTTGGGTGCGATTGACAATTTTTTATTCCGGGCAATCGAGCCAGGACCGGATGCGGCTTCGATTTTGAAATATCCCTTTGGTTGCGCCGCATTATACACAACCAGGCAGCATCGCATGGCATACGTTACGTTCGGGATCGAGCATTTAAAGCCCGATAACACCGTATTGGAAACCTATCAAAAAAGACGACACGTGATGCGAAAATTGCTTGAAATGGTCGATGAAATCGATGCTCATGTAATTCGGATAGCTTCGATTCCGGCAAAATTTGAATTAACCACCTTTCCGAATCCCTTTTCAGATCGGTTGACAGTGGAATTTTTGCTCCCCGGGAAAGCCGGTATCGAACTTTCTGTTTATAATATTCGCGGACGCCTGGTGAAGCGGGTATTTTCGGGAATGAAATCCGCCGGAACGCATCAACTGGCATGGGATGGCTTTGATGAACAGAATTCCCCGGTGAGCAACGGCTTATATTTGCTCCGTTTTCGAACTGATGAGGTAAAACAAACATACAAAATTTGCCACATCAGATGATAGTTGGATGTTGCCTGGTTTCACCCGGTGGTGTCGGATCAATCGCATTAAAATCGAGATTCGCATTCAGGCTCGAAGATTTTCGTGCAAGCTCTTAACCAAACGACCTGAAAATCGATCCTCAGATTAAAGCTCATCCCTTCTGGAACAATTCAATTCAGGAAATCCAGCCTTGTAATTTTCCACCATAACAATCCTTCACCGCAAGCTCCCTCCAGCATTTTCTACAGGCAATGAAAAAGTCGAATTGAGCGGACATCGCGATGTGAAATTCTAAGGAGAGGTAATTGCCGGAGCATTTGCGGATGATGAAATATGGAAATAGTAAGGAAATAGTGTGGATAAGCTATCGTAGCACTGAAGTGTATTTAGTCTGCTATTCATCCAGGGTCCATGCCACCAAACCCATCGGCAGCGGTGCCGGGCGCTCACAGGTGCTTTCAAGGTCGACGTAACTGCTTGCATCGGCTGCATCATGGAAAGCGTGCATGAGATCGAGAACGTGATATGATAAGTCGCCACTTGCGCGATGCGGTCTGCCGGTACGCAAGCCATACGCCAGGTCTGCCATGCCAACTGCACGCGAATTATCAGCATAACCATGCGTCAGCGGTATTTCTTTCCACTCGCCGCCGCGACCGCGTGTGACCAGCACCGAACCGCCGAATCCATTGGGATCGGGTACACTCATCGAGCCTTCAGTGCCGTATATTTCAATGCATGGCAAGCGCGTTGCCCAGACATCAAAGCTGGTGACGATGGTGCCGACAGCGCCATTTGCAAATTCCATCACCCCGACAACATGGGTTGGCGTTTCCACATCGATCACCGTACCGTATTTTGGTTCGCTGGTAATCAACCTGGTGGGGAAGGTGGTTTTGGTTGCTCCGGTTACCCGTTTCACCGGTCCGAGTAGGTTTACAAGTGCAGTCAAATAATACGGACCCATATCAAACATGGGACCGCCGCCTTTTTTATAGTAAAATTCCGGATCCGGATGCCAGCTTTCATGACCGTGGCAAAGCATGAAAGCGGTTGCTCCCACTGGTTCACCAATCCAGCCATCATCGATCAGTTTACGGCACGTTTGATGGCTACCGCCGAGGAAGGTATCCGGTGCGCAACCGATCCGCAATTTTTTCTGTGCGGCAGTCTGTAGCAATTTTCGCCCATCCGCCCTGGTAATCGTCAACGGTTTTTCATTGTAAACGCTTTTGCCCGCGTCAAGCGCTGCCTGGCTGATTTCTGCATGCGCTTCCGGGGTGGTTATGTTGAGAACAATCTCAATGGCAGGATCGTCCAGAATATCTTTGGTGCTTCTGACTTTCACGCCTTCATATTTTTCGGCTTTGGCTTTTGCCTTTTCTTTAATTAAATCAGCACAGGCAGCGACATTTAAAATGTCGAATTTTTGGCTATTTTTGAAATAGATTTCGCTGATGTTGCCGCATCCGATGATGCCAACATTCGCTGGTGTCAGACTCATAAAACAACTCCTTTAAATTATAATGTTATAGAGATCTGCAAAATAGCCATTTTTCGGAATTTGTCATCCTTCGACTCCGCTCACCATAAATTCCTAAGTTTAATAATTATCAATCGATTAAGCGAAGCTTCATCATGAGCGGAGTCGAAGGATGAACTGGCTTTAGTTCTATTTTGCAGAATTCCAATATGATATTAAGTAGTGGATTACAAGCAAATCGCAAGCCTACCAGACACGACTCGCCCAGAGCATACCACGCTTGACAATTTCTTTGGCTTCGGGCACCTCAAAATCTTTAGCGACATGTCCGACTGAACTGTAAAAGACACGCCCTTTGCCCCACATCCGTTTCCACGCAACCGGCATAACGCAGCCCTTTATCCAGGAGTTGTGCTCACCGGTGAGGGTCGTGGTTGCCAGCACGTCATTTGAAGGATCGACGTGCAGGTAATATTGTTCGGAATGCATTTTGAAGTCATTTAATCCGGCTGTGATCGGATCTTTATGATTGATAATATTCACCTCATAATCGATGATGCCGCCAGGGTGTGCCACCCATTGCCCACCGACCATGAATTGATACTCGGTATTATTGCGGAATGAATCGCCCATGCCGCCGTGCCATCCGGCGATGCCCACGCCGCTCTTGACCGCTTCGAGCAAACCCTTTTCCTGCTCGCCTGTAATGGTACCCATGGTCCATACCGGCACAATCAGGTCAAGCGCTTTCAACTTTGCGGTATCTAAATATGCGTCGAGCGTATTCGAGATTTCCACTTCGAAACCTTGCTCTTTCAAAACTGGCACAAAAACATCGACGCATTGTTTGGGTTCATGACCGTCCCAACCGCCCCAAACCATTAGTGCTGATTTCATAACCGAATCTCCTTTAGATTGGATGAGTCTATAGTTTAAACAGTGAGAAATAAGAATAAAAGTGTAGTCATATATATAGCGTAATCAAATCAACTACGGATTGCGGAATCCGTGGTTTGATGCTTGTTCATTTATTCATTTTTAAAATTCAAACAGGTGTTGGTTGAATAACAGGTTCTGCTTCACCCGCTTCCATCATTCTGCATTTCAGCCTTTCAGCGAGCTCTGCCCGTACCTGGCGCAAATCCGGCGCAGCGACTAAATTGGTTCGCTCATGCGGATCATTTTCAAGGTCATACAGAAATTGTTCATGGTAAAACCGGCTTGCTGCCTGTTTGCAGCCATCTCCGTCGGGTGCATAAATTGCATATTTCCATTTATGAGTACGAAGCGCCCTGCCTACCTGACTCTCACTGATTTGCAAAAAAATGTCGTCTCGCCAATCTTCCGCGCCTCCTTGAACGAGCCGGGACAGCGAGCGCCCACGCATTGATGTGGGTGTGCTAAGGTTCGCAGCATCCAGAATTGTCGGTGGCAGATCAATCAGGCTCACCAGTTCGCGGATGACTTTACCGCTGCGAAATCCGGGACCATTGATGATCAGCGGAATGCGGATGCACCCGTCATGACAGGAGCGTTTGTATTCGGAATTGCGCGTTCGAAAGTGGGAGCCGTGATCGCTGGCGTAAATAATCAGCGTATTTTCAGCCATTCCAAGCATTTCGAGTTCTCCCCGAATTCTGCTGAGATTCGCATCCAGACTGTTTATGCAACCGAGATAATCCGGGAATTGTTCCCGCCAATCGCCCTGCGTTCCCAGCAAATCTCCGGGCGGAGTGAAGGATTTAAATTTCTCTTTTGAACCGCGAGGACCCTCAAATTGATTATGATCATTTTGATGATGCGGCTCGATGTATGACAGAAAGAGGAAGAACGGTCGATCTTGTTTGCGCGTTCGCAAATAATCCAGGGCGAAATTCGTCAGGCAATCGACGCGATAGCCTTTGAATTCCACACGCTGCATATTCGCGTCGAACGTATGCCCGTCATAGCCATGCGAAGTGAATTCGAGTACATCCGAAGCCAGCCAAAAATCCTTGTAACCGCCGCGCCTTTCCAGGGGCACGGCTGATGTTCGGTAGTTGAATTTTTTGCCGGTGGACGCTAAATGCCATTTACCGATATAGCCCACCTCATAACCTGCTTCGGAAAGCCAATGTGCGATAGTTTTCTCTGATTTCGGCAAGGCGATGTCATTGCGGAAGCAGCCGACTTCAGTCGCATATTTTCCGGTCTGGATACAGGCGCGCGCTGGTCCGCAGACAGGTTGGGGGGTGAAAGCATTCTCAAAACGCACGCCTTCGTCTGCCATAAGATCGAGATTCGGCGTGATTTTCAATGGCTGCCCGTAGCAGCCCAGAGTGTCCCAACGTTGTTGATCGGTGAAGAAAACGAGGATATTGGGGAGGCGAGTTGTCATAAGTCAGCCTTTGAATTTGAATAATCATCATCAGCATCACCGTCGCTTTTTATTGATCGAAAAGAGGAAATTCTGGTGTGTGGATTCATGGTAAGCCTCAGGATAATTATGGTTTAATTATGCTGAAAGAGAAAATGTTTTTGATTGTGCTTGCGGATTGGCATTTCATCCCAAATTCGTCCTTCTAATAGCCTGCCTGATTTTTTCTTGTTTACGCCACCCCATTGCTTGAAGAAAAAAGGCACATTATGTGACTGGCATTGATTTTTTAAATCGATAACCCATTCTTTAAGCATTGGTCTTGCTCCGGGACCGGATTCTCCGCCAACAATCACCCAATCAATTTCAGTGAAACTTGCTATCTTGACGCTGCTAATCAGTGGTTCTAGCGATAAGAATTTTACAAATGCTTCTGTTCTTCTGAGTTCATCTATACGATATGCAAATTGCTGGCTTTCGACTGTTACACCCATCCATATATTTTTTGTCCAATTCAGATATTTTGAAAATTCAAATAATACGTTGGATCGTTTCGTTAATATTTGGAAGGTGTGCCTTCGATTCTCATTCATCACCTTGAAAACTTTCTGAATATAATCAAACGGAATTTTTTCATGGAATAAATCACTCATCGAGTTTACAAATACAGAACGCGGATTCCGCCATGAATAAGGCTCATTCAACACTTCTGGATGCAATGCCAGAGCAAATCCGTTTATATATTTGCCATTTCCCATAGACTGCAATCGCTTTGCAATTCGTTCTGCATAGCAATGTTCACAGCCTGAGGAAATTTTAGTGCACCCCCTCGTTGGATTCCACGTACTTTCTGTCCATTCAATTTTGGTTGTGCGCATCGCTGCATACCTGTATCTTATAAGTTTTAGCTTTATGAATGGCTGTCGATTTATAGTTGAGATCGCCGTCTCTCCTGATCTTTCCTTTGATTTCAAGCTCTTTTATGACATCAGTGAACAAGGAAGGTTCACAGCCTTTTTTCAAGGTATATTTGAATCCGCTGATGTTATCGCCTATTTGACCAGCAAAAATGGCTTCAACAATTTCTTCTCTTACCTGTGCTTTTTTATTCGAACTCGCTTGATTATAGAAAAGAGTGCCATTCTCATAATCATCATCAATATTGCAATTTGATTCACCAGAAAAGCGATCCAGGTTCCAACAAACCTTTAAAAATTTTTCCATGCCAAAGGTATGATTCGTACCGAAGATTAAGCCGTAATAATTTCCTCTGTTTGTTGCCTTTTGAATCGTGAAATGATGAACATAATACTCCTTATTTTCAGGTATCAAGCTTTTATAATAATTTGCTATAATTCTATGGCACTCTTTCGGTTGCGACTCATCAAAATCTATTTTTTCTGTATCAACATATCGTTTTATGTTTTGATGTTTTTTGAAACGTTTTACGAATGAGGAGGTAATAAAAAAAATAAAATCTGTTCTGGGGGAATAAGCAAGCTCTAAAAATATATCTTTATCAATTTCTTTGAAACCATATTGATCCAGGAGAATGAATTTTCCATAATCATTATTTTTTAATATAGCTGTGCAGAGTTTTGTTCAAAATGTCCGTGCAGTTTTCACTTACTTCCCGAAGTTTAATCGAGTCCATCAAAAAGTATGCAAATTCATAGTGAAAAGCGTCAACGGTTGATGAAAAAATGTTTGAATGATGCCATCAGACTCCGAGCAACGTGAAGAAAAATGCTACAGAAAATCCCTGCCGAGTACAACGATGATATCATTCACATTTTCATTTACAACACGTTGTTCAGGATTTTGTACGCCGAGTATGCGGGCAATTTTTTCAGCAGTGGTATTTTCGGAGGGGTAGCATCGGATTATTGTCCGTGGGTGGTTGACTGAGATTGCGTTTCGAGCATCGATCACCTGGATGTATGTTTTATCATCATCGAGAATGAGGTAATCCAAATCTTTCTTCAGCGCATTTGCAATTCCAGAAGCGCCGCTGCCGTTTAATATTTCAATCCGTTTGACGTGCATATTGGGCATAATATCCGTGAATTGATGAAATCGTTTCAAATTCAGAATATTCACATTTTTCTGGGAATAATCGCGCCCGAGAACAATGCTCAGGTCACAGGGAATAATTTCAAGTTTCGAGGCAAATTCACCGGCGGCAATATCCCGTATTTGGGTGGCGAAACCGCGCACCTTCATGTTGTCTTCTTCAAAGGGGGGGCGGTAAATAATTTTTGAATGACTGGTAATCTTCAATGCAGATCGGGTGATGCTAATTACAACGCTATCCTGGTGCTGCTCTTTCAAACGATTGAGAAATTTGGTCACCTTGCCAGTTGGCGATGCGCTGCCGTTTATTATTAACAATCGCATTTTCTGTTCCGGCAGAGTTTTTGAACTCGTTTCTTCAGCCGGTTCTTCAGGGAGTACAGGAGGCACGCTCGTGTTTTCCGGTTCTGGCTCAGATTCAATTTCAGTCATCCGATCCGGTATTCTGGCAGCTTCAGATGTATCCTCTTTTGCCGCCGGGAAAATTGAGATGTTTTGAATTTTTCGCGCAAGTGTACCGCCCTCAAGCAACAGGTAAAAGATGGTTGCCACCAGCAATGTGCCCAAACTGATGAGTATTACAATGTTCCAATTCACGTTGAAGGTTTTTCTTTGGAAGCCTGGCGAAACAATTTTCCGGCGATGCATACCTCGTGGTGTCTGATAATCCTCTTCTTGCTGAAATTGAAATCGCGGCTGCGCTGCGCTGCGATTAGCCGGTGCATCTTCTGGTGGCGAAAAAACCTGATCCGGTAATTCTTCCGGCGGTTGCAGCGGTTTTTCCCGTTCCTCGTTTGCGGAGGAGGAACGTTCAGCGTGTTCATCGAGCCTGATTGTTTTCGATGAAAATGCTGCTTCTCGGGGTTTCGATGATTTGGAGGTGGTAGTGACGTCAGGTGTTTCACCGTCTCGCTGGATGGTTGACAGTGATCTTAATCCCTTGATTTTGATTATGATTACTGTCAAGTTATCCGTTCCCGCGCGCGCGTTGGCTGCATCGATCAACTCTTCGCATGCCTCGCGCGGCGAATATTTCAGCACCATACGTCCGATTTCACGATTCTCCATTTTTCCGGGAATCCCATCAGTGCACAGTAATAATTGGTCTCCCGGCCGGAGTTTAAGAATTTGGAAATCAGGAGCAGCTTCTTCAGTACTTCCGAGCAGCTTTGTCAAACAGGTTTTGGGCTTTTCCGCTCTGAATTGTTCGAGCGCCTCAGGTGATTCCAGGGATGCAGTATGATCCGTAGTGAGTTGTTTGATGGTGAAGCCTTTTATCTGGTACAAGCGGCTGTTTCCGATATGCATTACATACACGTTGCTGCGTTGAATTACCACACAGCTCGCAGTGGAACCGGCTACCGGTTTGAACAGGCTTCGATTCAAGGATTCGTAAATTCGGCTATTCGCGATCTGGAAGGCGTGCCGTAATGATTCTTCAACAGAAAGTGAAATTGGCTGGTTAAAATATTCTTTTGTGATGATATCAACTGCAATCCGGCTGGCGACATCTCCGACACCCTTCCCACCAAAGCCATTTGCAGCAATGTACATTTCACCCTTTTCGTATAGAATATCGGGATCATTCGGTTGATAAAATCCGAAAGAATCCTCATTATGTTGGCGGAGATCTCCTGCGTCTGTCAGGCAGCCAACTTCGAGGGATAATATTTTACGATGGTTGAATTCGTCCATTGGTCCTGGCTGATGCTTTACTGCAAAATTGTCATTTTGTAATATATATAAAAAAGCGTTTCAAATCAAGAAAAATCATAAGAAATCTGATAATCGCTCAGTTATTGGTTCTTTTCATGGTTTACGATGCCTGTGGGTTCCCAAACGGGAGTTCGGGAAGCAGAAACCGAGGGATTACAGAAATCTGAGAACTCACTATCAAGCGCGATTTCCGCGGATTAGCTAATTCGTTATTTTCACGCCCAAATCAGAGAAACAACATCTCAATACTCGTGAGCATCGGCAAAAACGCTTTCAATCCATAAGCTGATTTCCTCCGCAAGCGTTCCCAGATATTACAGAATGTCGATGGCAAACAAAATTCCCAGCATGCTTTTGCTATCCTTGAATTTCCCCTGCCGAATCCAGTTGGCAGCCTGCTCCAGCGGCACTGCGATGTGTTCGAGCACCTCATCCTGATCGTTTTGCTGCGAATGACATGGAGCCAATTCGGTACCCAGGAACAGCGTCATCACGCCGGTGGAATAGCCTTCCGCGTGATAATATGTCAGAATTTTTCTGAGATTTCCGGGAATCAGGTTGATTTCCTCGGAGCATTCCCTGCGAGCGGCTTGCTCCGGGGATTCGCCAGCATCGATGAGACCGGCGGGTATCTCTAACAAAATTTCCCCGACCGCCGGACGCGCCTGCCGTACCAGGTGAATTTGCCGATTTTCATCCACCGGTACGATGCCCACCGCGTTGGGAGCAATCACGATTTCACGTGTTGCGGATATCGTATCTGAGAGGTGCGTCTTCCAGGTTTCTAACGACAGATAATTGCCGGTGAATAGTCGCTGCTTGTCGATAATTTTCTCTTTTTGTATCATCTCATTTTTCAGCAAATTCTGAAAATGTAGTCATAAACGCCTGGGGCGAACCCGTGTTGAAGCGCTGCCCCTGAATGATTGCCCCGAGAAAGCCATGTGATTGACGCAGTTTGTCGAGTGCCGGCGTGAGCTGGAATTCGCCATCCTGCCGGATATTACAGGTGATGAGATCATCGAGATATTCGAAAATATCAGGCAGCAACACGTACATACCAAAAACAGTCAAATACTCATCTGAAGCCAATCGCTCCGTTCTCAGGTTATTTTTCGCGTAATCAATAGTTGGCTTTTCGACAAACTGCGTAATGTCAATCAGTTCCTCCTCATCCACCCAGGTACCGGTTACCGCCCCATATTGACTGATCAAATATTCAGGCGTTCGTTTCAATCCGACGATTGATGTTTGATATTTATGATATAAATCCAGCACTTGTTTTGCGCATGATTCTTCAGTGTCGGAGCGATAGAGGTGATCGCCCAGCAGCAATAGAAACGGTTCCTGCCCGACCCATTTTCGTGCGCACATCACGGCGTGCCCGAAACCTTCCTGCGATTCCTGGGTGATGAAATGCACCCGGCGTCCGATATTTTCAAGATAGCGCACATATTCGCGCGCCTTGTTCGGTAATTTATTGTAATGATACGGAGACAGCGGTTGATTGAAAAAGGCATCGAAGATATGTTTATCTTCGTTTTCGATGATAATGCCGATCTGTTCAATTCCCGCGGACAGGGCTTCTTCGACGATAGCTAATATGATCGGTTTGGCAATGCCATCGCGATCGATGATCGGGAACAGCTCCTTTTTCATCGCTTTCGATGCGGGAAATAACAGCGATCCGAATCCAGCCGCGGTGATCACCGCCTTGCGCACCGTTTTGGGCGGTTCCAGATCGAATGTCAGGCATTTGACATTCAACTGGCTTTCCAATATTTCGATAACTTTTTGCTGGGAAGCCTTGTCCTTTGCCAGGAGTTGAGCGGTTCCATCGCCCTGGGAACCCACGCCTTTTGCGCCATAAATGTATGGTTGAATCGGTTCGTAATTGAGCACTTTATGCAAAACAGGCGCTGTCAACTGAGAAGGGCAGGCTGGCATCAGGTACTTGTCGAACTTCGCCTGAGCCTCGTTCATCAATTTGCCCAGTTTCTGAGCGTCGCCAGTTTGAATAGCTGCTATTGCCTTGAAATTGATCTCTTTATTTATCTTCCCCAGGTAACGTTGGACTCTTTTGCCCAATCTATCGCTGGCAAAAGGAAAATGCTGGTTTAATTTTGTCAGTATTTCCTGGGTATTTTTCCCGGCGCGCAAATCTACAATCACATAATAAAATGCACCGCCAATGTCCAATTCCTCGACGGTGAGCAGATCGCTATCATGAATCATGAGGATCGGTCGCACACCGAATGCACAACCCTGATCCATGCGTCCGCACCTGGAAGGTGTTAATAGCTCACCATGATATGCAGCTTCCATTTCGCCCCGGGTCGTCATTTTCAGATCATATAACCGGTTGAATGCCCTGGCAACGAGTACGCATATTGCCGCAGAAGAAGACAAGCCTTTTTTGAGTGGCAAATCCATTTTATAATTGAAAATATTCAATCCTTTAACGTGATAATGCGTTAAAAGCTGGTATGCCACTCCGGCAGCATAACTGAAAAATCCTCCCTTCTCAGCAACTTCGAGCAAGGATTTTCGCTCCATGGGTATTTCAAACGGACCTACGATTTCACCATCCGGCAGCTTGCTTTTCAAGATCAACAGGTTTGGATGGGGCTCTGCTTCGGCGTAAATGCCCTGATTCGTACCGGAAATAATGGTGTATCCTTTTTCAAGTTTTGAATTCCTCAGCCGGGCGGCGCCAGCCCAATCGGAATGCTCACCGAACAAGCAAATTCTTCCTGGAACAAACAATTTCATTTCAATGATCCTTTCTCCCTTCAAAGGGATAGGTGTTCTGCCGGTTAAGACCGCTTTTTTAAAGCCGCGTCTATCGTTTCAATCGATCCGTGATTAGTACTACAATGTTAAGTCACCAAAATTTATCTAGCGCAGAGGTGAATCAGAAATTCCGGCTTTGAATAAATGCAAAGGCAGCTTTTAAAAATTCTCTGCGGACTCTGCGCGTCTGCGTTAAAATCAAAACGTGGCGGATGTTGCATTTTGATATCGATTTAACGATGTAACATTAGAATCTGTTTTAATTTTTCCAAAAAGCAAAATTTTCTGAGGAGCACCAGTCGCGATTTATGCCAATAACCACATCGTTCTAATTTGATAGCCGTTGAAGCCGACGATCCAAAATTTATCGAAAGCCAGACACCAACACAACGAGTTAGCGCGAAAGTTCAGTAGTTCAGGTTGTCGGACACGCGTAAATAAGTTTTGTAAGTGTGTATTCAAGAATGAAATTTCAGCATGCCATTTTTTATGACTTTTTCATCCCGCATATTCAACACCTCAAATGGGAGGCAATTCCGTTCTGGCGTTTCGTAACCCACAAGCGTCAGGTTTTCGCCCGGGATTGTCGGACGTGCGAATCGTCCGCTGATGCCGGATAATCTGGTATTGTCATTGTTCAGCCGCGCTTCGACCAATGCCGCACAACTCATCGCCATCACACAGGTGCCATGCATAATCGGTGCGGGCAAACCGGCTAGTTTTGCCGCCAATTTGCTGGTATGAATCAAATTGTAGTCCCCGGATGCTGCGGCATATTGGCGCGGTTGGTCTTTTTCAGTCTTGATTTTGATGCGCATCGTTACCGGGGATGCTGTATTATCAGGAGATTTTAGTTTCGCACGATCGCGTTTTTTCCTCACGATGAGCCCGGTTTTGCCTTCAGCGACCAGTTTGTCAGTGCGAAATGCTTCAACCGAAATTTCTAACAATTCCCCGGCAGGCGTGTCGATGATATCGCGGATCGTCCCGATGATTCTCAATTGATCCCCGCAATGGATCGGATGATGCCAGTGAATGTCCTGTTGTGCATGCACCATTCGAAATATATTCAATTTCAGGGCGTTATCAAACCATATCTTTTTCAGAACCGGAAGGAACAGGCTTGTTAAAAAAAATGGCGGAACAATCGGATGAGCCGATTCATAAGCCGGATTGTGATCGCTGGTGGCAGTTGCATAAGCCAAAATATCTTCCCGCTGAATGGGTTCTGAAATATTTTCGACGGTGTGACCGATGAGCGCGCGATTCAGTGTGTTCTGCCGGAAATTTTTTATACTGAAAACCAGCAATTTCCAATTATCTGATTGCACCAGCTTCCTCCGGTTTACGGCAAGTGTTCATTAAGGAGGTGCGATAAAACAAGTTGCTCATAATAAATGTGTGATTTGTTATTATTATTTGAGATTTATCCCACTGCCTGAATAACAAGCCCCATACGGCGTGCAATCCCGCGCACATAGTCGGCAGCATCGAGATAGTCCTGCGGCGTCTGCAAATGTTCGAGCATCAGCGGCACTCCCGGAAAGCGGCTCAATCCTTCGAGGTACGCATAATAATCCAAATTTCCCAAGCCCGGTCGTATTTCGTCGAGGTGGGTTGTGAGCCGCGGCTGCAAAATAATATCCTTTGCATGACAGCTTT
>JAFGMA010000052.1 GCA_016927835.1 Candidatus Zhuqueibacterota bacterium
AAAAAAATAGCTTCCCAAATTTTGCCAAACGCGAATTAAACCAGGTAGATAGATTTTGTATTAGATTTTCAGCAGCTTTTTCAATTGATACGCCAGAGTAATATATAAAGTTTAAGAAATTTTGCGCGGACTGAATCGCTTGCCGAATCGCCTGATAAAATTGCAGCGCAATTTCAATTTGCCCGACGCCGGTAAAACAGCTTCCATCCAATTCGCCATGAACTCGGTCTGTCAATCAAGTCGGGTGAATTATCAGGAAAATCAAGTCGATTTCGTCGTATCCAATGGCTCAATAGTCATTCGGGGAGTGCATATTATCAGCACCTGCGCAAAACCAATATTTCTTCACCTTGATCGAAGTTGAAGGCTTAATCGGCTTTAGCTTGATTGGCAGAACTCTATGCGACAATGCATGGCGAGTCTTAAAAAAACAGGAATGCGCTTTTAAGGTTGTATTGAGAACAGGCGATAGACTAATTTTTTGGCAAGATCCTTTGTATCGAGAGCCAATGACCCGGTGATAAATCCATCCTCTTTTTTGGGAAGCAGCACTTGATATGCAAGCACCTGGCTGGTATCCGAGGTGGCAACGCTCAATTTCACGGTCGGAAAATCCTCATCATCCAGATCGAGCCAATCGATCTTAAAAGCATCCAATTTGCCGCGCAATGTTTCGAGCGGTTCGATATTCTGGCTATCTTCGAATTCGAGATGAAACGCCATCTTCAAAGGTGAGAACGGCACTAGTTGAGGATAAATTTCATACAGTTGTTTTAGATGATAATGCAGTTCGCGTTCCCAATCAAGCTCCCGGGCAGCCATGGCGCAGGCTTCGTGCAACCGCGCGGATAGCAGTTTTTCGCGCTCCTCATCCCAGTAATCATCGCTGAATGCGTTGTATAACATTTGATAGGCTTCTTCGTTTTTGCCCGATTTCATCAGCAGTTTACCGATGAAATAGCGATAATATTTTCTGATCCGGAGACGTGGATCGGACTCCAAGAGCCGGGTGAATCTGTTAAGAAAGAATTTGGCGCTGAAATTTTCGATTATGGGCCAGAGCTCATCAAAGGTTATGCTCGATTCAATAGCAGAAAGATGATAAAAGACTATATCGCGTTCCGGATTGTTTGCCAGGGCGTTGACCAGGTAAAACAGCGCGGTATATTTCGTCAGCATCATCGACACCATGTCCTGCCAATAACTGACCTTTGTCCAATATCGTGTATCTTCAAATTTGTTAAGACTTTGTTGCCGCTCCACAAGCAACAGCAACAGCAGGTAGCTGAGAAATCTGTACTGATCTTCCCGCGATGAGGTATTGTAGTGTATTTCATCAAAATTGATGGCTTTCTCCAGGTGATCAGCGCTTTTTTGCAATAATCCGGCATAGCCATAGGCTCTCGCCAGACCCAGGTTGTGCCATCCATATCCGAAACTATAGCCCTTTTTCGCAATCTCATCGTCGATAACCTCGAGCGCTTCATCGATATTGGCAGCGGAAATATGACACACTGATAGTGATAGATTTTCACTGCTGAGTGATATTTCGTCCTCATCTTCTGCCTCGAGTGCCTGTTCAAAATAGAATTCTGCCGAATCCAGTTCGCCGAGGCTACATTTCCAAAATCCAATATTGCCGGTAACCACCGGATCATTTTTATCGAGTGAATGCCAATAATGCATGGCTGAATCTGTTTGCATATTATAACTATGAACGATTGCGGTAACATTATTAACTGTCAATAGATCAAATTCTATCAAGTTTTCATTCATCCAGTCATAGATATAAGGTTCGAACTGCTGCTTGAGTTGGGGATTGTTGCGCTCGTATTTCCGGTACACCGAATCCCTGAACGAGAGCGCATAGTTGAGATTTTCGTTCACCGTATTTTTCAAAAATGAGTATTTTTCGGGTGTGAAAATACGTTGTCGATAATAAAGCCAACCCAACCTGCCGAAAGGCAGCGTGTCAAAGCTCAGGTTCTTTTTTCGCAGTTGCATGATCACCGCATACGCCGAATCCGGCATTTCCAGATTACCGTAATGCTGAATCAAGGATGCTTGTATATTTCGATAGTCCCGTTGCCGCTGGATAGTACGCGCCTGATCATCTTCGCTCAACGCTCCATAATTTGAAACCTCTAATACCGACGCGGCGTGCTGTTCGAATATTTCGCGCGCTTTCAGATAGTATGGAATCACTTTGCGCAAACCAGCTTCGTCCGAAGCGCGGACATCGAGATGATAGGCTTCGATCAGGTAGCCCACATAATAGCTGCTATCAATCTTTTGGCAGATATAAGCGGCTTTCAGCGCATCAGCTGATTTGAAATCCGGTATCGAATAAAAAATGCTGTCAATGGTGGCGCGTTTCTTTTCGGCAGCGGTGTCGGCAATAGCGGCAGTTCCCGGGAAAATCTGAATCCCCAGCAACAGCAATAGTAAAAATATTTTCGAAAAATGTCTTGCCCACTCCGACCACTGGCTGTAAACTCCATTGCAATCCAACGATACGGAAAAAGCCGGCAACTGGCTCGGATAGCTGCATTTACCGGTCTGCGCGTCAGATATGGAAAAGCACGATATATTTGGCATCCGATCAACAATGGAATCGTTTGATTTACTTTTCATCGATCTTTCCCGTGGTCATGTTTTTTGAAATCACAGAAGAATCCGGTGGTGCGATGACAGCGAAAAGCGAGTCATGGAAATTCAGACTCAATCGGCACGGAATAACCTGGCTGTGGCTGCGAATATTTTTTTCGAGTTGAAATTTAAAAAACGATGCCTGTTGCCGATTTAAATTCAATTTCGCATGCTTCGCCAGATGCGCCTGCAATCCTTCATTCAACAGGTCCATGAATTTCGAATCAATAGCGCTTTTCCCGGAATCCGCTGGTTGTGCTCCCGCAGTGCAGGGTACGACGTGCCTCACGTAATTTTCCCAGTATTCATTGGCGACCGTTTGCAATTGGTTACGATAGGTTCCGCCGGTGTGTGAGAGGCGGAGTTCGACGAGCTTCAGATCACGCTCTTTGCTGATGAGCATTTCCTCAATGTTGAAGCCATACCCGGTCAGCAGCATCAGGGCGAGCAGCACGATAGTGGTGAAAAAATTATAGCTCAGCGAAACGCGCCTGTAAGTATCGCAACCCAGGCGATAATTATTTTTCAGCATCAAAACCACCAACGCCAGAAAAATGCCGGAACATAAATATATCGGCAGCAAGGTATACAGCATTTCAAATTGCAGCAGCGCACCAAAATCATTAAACGACAATTCTTTTTTAAAATTGAATACCGTGAAAAATGTAAATAATACAACCGCCCCGATCCACAATTTTTGAAATTGCAAAATCTCCTTTTTGCCCTTTCCGGTAAAAATGAAAAACGGAAATGTCACCGGAAACAGCAGATACAGCAAAATATGCCAGGGTTTGTTTTCAAAGAAGTAATGTTCCAATTGATTGATGCTGACAATATTATCGATATTGATGGGCAAATATTTGGTGAAAATAAAAGTATTATCGAGCCAGATCGTAAATCGGGAGAACACAATCATAAACCAGATGAAAATGAAAAATCCAAGCGGTATAACCAGGTCATAATTGTACAGGACTGCAAACAGCAGAAAAATTAGCGCCAGGTTCAAAAATAGCTCAAAATATGCTGAAAAAAGCGTTGGTGTATCGTCCGGTTCGATCCAATGAGGTAGCTCATCCGGCAGCGGTATCAACGCCCGCTCATCGCTGACGGTCCCCTCCAGAAACGTATCGAGTTTATTGTCTTGAAGCGCTTCATTATAGCCCCGGACCAGAAAGTAGGTATTCACACTGTCCCACAGCCAGCCAATTCCGAACAGCGCCAGCGATGTCAGGTAAAAATTGGCGCTTACTTTTTTCCCCAGGTAGAACCGATGCAAACCGAAAAAGCCGCACGGTGGCAACCAGAGCAGGTAGGCAATAAGGTAGGATTTACCCTGGTTCATGGCATTAGATCTCCCTTCGGGATAGATTCAGATTTGACAAACGGTCTATTTCCTGATCAATTATTTGATTGAAGGCACTTTCCCGCGCATCATGATGGACGAAAATCAGGCGGTGGTTCAACACGCTTTTCGCGAGCGTTTTGATATCATCTTCGGTGGTAAAAGTTCTGCCCTGAAGCAGAGCGTAAGCACGAACACACTTGAGAAAAATGATCCCGCTGCGTGTGGATGCGCCCAGGCGTATTTTGGGATCTTTGCGTGTGGCGAAAACAATATTACGAACCGATTGGATGATCTCCGGATGCAGTTCAATCTTCTCGGCGGTCGATTGCAGGCTGAGGATGTCCTCGTACGTCAACACGGGCGAGACTGTTTCGGTTATTCGATTGATAGTGCGATAGTTTTCATATATTTCAAACTCCTTCTCCTCCGTCACATAGCCGAAGCTGATTTTCATATAAAATCGATCAAGTTGAGCTGCCGGCAGCGGGTAAGTTCCTTCAATTTCTATAGGATTTTGCGTGGCAATCACGAAAAAAAGGTCTTCCAGCGAGAATGTCTTTTCACCCACGGTGATCTGGTTTTCAGCCATACACTCGAGCAGCGCAGATTGCACTTTCGGCGAAGCCCGATTGATTTCATCTGCCAAAATGATATTCGCAAACAGCGGTCCTTGTTTGAAAATAAATTCTTTCTTGCGATCATCAAAAATATAGGTGCCGATCAAATCCATTGGCAGTAAATCCGGGGTAAATTGAATTCGCTTGAATTGAACCGTCCTATTGGCTGCCGAGGTAGGATTCACCCGGTGGTCTTCACCGTAAATCGAAAATGCAAGTGCTTTTGCCATGGACGTCTTGCCCAACCCCGGAAGATCTTCAACCAGGATATGTCCACCCGCAACCATGCAGGTCACAACTTTGACGATCTCTTCGCGCTTGCCTTTTATGATTTTTTCGATACTTTCTATCAGCAATTTTGTTTTATCACAGGCATGTTGTACATCGGCTTCGGTTATCATTTGCAGCCCTCCTACCATCGTTTTTGCTAAGGCATTACTATGTTTTTGACATTTTTATTGTTTTTCAAAAATCAGATTCTATTTAAAGCCAGAACGAAAAGCCCATATATCTTCACCCCGAGCGGAACCGAAGGATTATAACACTTTGTGTTTACGTTTTGCTTCGATTCCATTCAGCGTGCAAATACTCGCTTCACGCTTTGAAGGGTCATAAATTAAACTTTTCAAGCATTAATTTTGAGAATTATATTTAGAACGAGAACGATCATATCGGGTGGAGTGAAATCCCTTAATTGATATCAAATCATTATCCAATCAAATTGTAACATGATAGTCATAGTGGTTACTTCAATGAAAATATAACATAAAGTCATCAGGAAATCAAGGGAAAAAATGGAGAACTGTGTAACGCCTCAGTTAGGGATTCTTTTCATGGAGTACGATGCCCCCAGGGTTTTCAAACGGGTGTTTGGAACCAGTCACTAAGGGATTATGCGAACTGGCGGATGATTTTCGAGCGGCGATTGCCCCGGATAATAATCAAACGCCATTATAACCGCAATGAAAACTTCAGCGTGAAGCGGGTGCTTCCGTAATCTTCACCAGGAAGCACCTCTTCGATAAACTGATTTTGATCGAGGCGCAGACGAATGATCATCGAATGCAGCGGATAAATATCCAACGAAGAACTGGAAGCGAGCTGCCAGTTTCGCGCAACGACAACACCATGCGCACGATGATGAATTCCTGAAAAACTCTGGTGTAATTCCAGGCGCCGGATTTTAAAAAAATCGTACTTTCGCCAGACAAGATCGTAGCGACACTCCCAATGATCCGAATCGTCAGCGATGTTGCCATCCTCGTTTCGTCGATTGCGGTAGAGCAGATTCAAATTGTTTTGAAATCCCGGGATCCAGCGATGCTCGAGCCAGCATGAAGGCTCAAAATATTGCTGCGTTCGGTCATATCCCAAGTTCTGCCAGAATTGACGATACTGCATGATGAACCGCGTTTTGAATCCTACCTTCAAATCAACCTTTTCACTCAAACGCGTGTAGCGGCTGTCAATACGATTCAACCCTGTGCCCTGGCGCTGGCGGTTGAATTCAAGCAGATTGTAAATCAGCCAATTGGTTCCCGGTCGAATCTCGTTTTTGATATAAAAAGTTCTAATATGCTGCACCGTCCCCAGTCCCGCCGCCTCATTTCCGATGAAATGCCATAGCCGGTTCTGCGCCGCCGACGCCGACATGCCCAGACCGCTGAGTGTCTGATTGTAATTGAATTCGAAGAAAAGCGGGGCAAATAGCCGGTGCAGTCGTCCAGGGGACAGACGCAAATTGATTTGAGAAAATTGGCGCACGTTTGCATTTCGATATTCGGAATCCCGATAATAATGCTGATTCAGCAAGCTTTCCGTCCGGATATTCACCTGCATCAAGCGCCAGGCTTCGTGACTTAAATCAAACAACACGCGCTCGGAACGCGACATCAATGCCGGATGCGCCTCACGGCTATCGTCCTGTAAATCATTGCGGCGATAAAAAACGTTCACCTGGATTCGCTCGCGCAACTGCGAATTGACCCGCAGATAGCCCTGCCAAAAATTCTGAGCCGTCGTCCCATACAGCTCTCGCCCGGATTGGTTCCCGAAGCGCAACAGGGCTTCCATTCTCATTTGCTTGAAGGATAGCTTTTCCACCAAAAATTCCGGGAAAGCATATTCCCAGAGATTTTGAAAATAGCGCTTTTCAGATGATTCGTCGGCAGTTCGGGTTTCGAATTTCCGATAAACGAATTGCCAGCCGGGCAACCTTGATTTATGAATCAGGAAGCCGATGCTGCTGGTCAGATCACTAGGCGCCCGCGCATCGCTTTTTTCATATCCCTGTATTTTAGACCAGTTTCTGAAGAAGCGCAGCCAGGAGAGGATATCAATCGTAGCAGCGTATTGCCAGCGATCCCGAATGTCGCCAATGGCGGATTGCGGTCGATACAGGTTCTGATAGGTCGAAGAATAGTGCTCTGCCGATCCCTGCAGGCGGAATTTTTCCGAACTGAGCAAGCCTTCAGCGTATCCCGCTGCCAGCTTCGATTCATCGGGATGAAATGCCACTGCCGGAACAAGCTTGGCATCCACGCCGCGCAGGCAGCCACGGATCTCGCTGTGCAAATTGATAAGATTTCTCACGCTATCCCGGGCAATATCATCCGGATGCTCCTGTTCCATTCGCAGCCAATCGCCCTGAAGATAAAATTGATCCGACGGACTCCAATTGAATTGCGCACTTTGCACCTGTTCATTTTGATCGATGTAATATTCATACGTGATTTCGATGCGCGTATCCGGATTCACCAATCCCTCCCGGACGAAAATCAGGGTGCCATTTGTATAATCCAGCACATAATCATTGCCGCCGGCTGCCGGATCACCATCCAGGTACAGGATTTCGCTTCCTCGGACAAGATTGGTATGTGTCAATTGAATCAACGAAAATTCGGTCTGAAACCGCACTTCCAGTTCATATACCGATTCCGGTTGATTCGGATCATAAACAGCGGACGGAAAGGGCTCGGTATCAGGAAAAATGAGAAATCCATTTTCAAAATCGACCCGGCGCGAATCGATTCGACCATCGCCATCATCATCCAGTCTGAATCGACTGAGCGGCATGCCGATCCCGCCAGGCTCATGAATGATCAATTGAAAGGAATACGGGATAATTTTTTGACCAGCGATGGCATAGATATTTCTCAAGGCGCTGCTGAATGAACCATTCAATTGAAGGATCGATTCGAAAGCATGACCGCCCAACGTATAACGCACGACAATATTATAATTGGATGGCACATACCTCAAAAATCGGATCGCATTGAGCTGTTCGTTGAAATAAACCTCTTCAGTTTGCTTCATCAAATCGAAATCACCGGTCACACCGGCAATTGTTTGCCTCACCAGCGTATTCAGCGTATTATTCGATGGATTGAGGTCATCCACATAAATTTCAATCGATTCGGGCGTATCGGATGAATCCAGATCGAGAATGGCAAAGAATTGATTTTTCAGGTAATCCACATCCCGGAAGGTTCGCTGAAATTCATTGCCTGCACCATATTGTACTTCGAATGTCTTTTGGGAACGCACCTGCCCTGCATGCGCTTTAAGGGTGAATTGGCTGCGTTTGAATCGGGACGTTTTGCTGCCTGCCTGCATCCAGATGGTGCTGCCAAAAAGGTTTGCGGTTTCACCGAAAGGGATTTTGCCAGGCGCACGATGAAAATCACCCCAACTCATTTCCTGAAACAGATCATCCTGCCGGCTTTTGTAGCGCAAGCCGTACATGGTTTCGCTGTAATCGATATTGTTATAAAATCCGGTCACGGTTCGGGTGGAATCCAGCTGCAATTGGCTCTTAATATCAAGGCGTTGTGCAGCACCGATTTCGGCAGGCAAATTTTCCTGCCACAGATTTTCCTGAATCCAGGAAACACGCGTACCCTCCCACATCCATCGATACGCTCCGAGAGCCAGATATCCACCGGTTTCATTATCGAAAAGATTGGCTAAAATACGGCGACCGTTCAAACGCGACACGCCATTTTGTCGGGGAAGCGGAATCGCACGCCACGGACCTGCCGGCAGTGCCCGATAATCGATGAGTTCAGACTTGAAGAGCATGTCCAGGCTACCATCCGAATAGACCGATTCGTAGCGGGAAGCTGCAAGACCGACTGCGTAATCGAGGATCTCCCAGGATTTTTGGGAGCGATCCCAGATCATTACGTGCTGCCCCGTGAGCACCCAGATTTGTTGTGAATTGACTGTACCGCCCAGCGGAGGCTCGCTGATGAGTGCGCTGTTACCCTCGAATTCGCGCCAAACCGCGGATCCGGCTTCGTAAGTGAAAATGCCAAGCTTCGTAATTGCCCACAATTGTTGATCATCGACAAACAGGTCGATCAAATTTGACCGATTTAAAAAAGTCTGAAAATGGCGCTGCCGGGTCTGCAAATGCGGATTAAATCGAATGAGACCGAGATCGCAGACCAACCATAATTCTTCGCCCAGTTGAAATGCGCGGATGATCGAGATCGTCGAATCCTCGAGCGGGAAATAGCGCCATTTTTCGAAATTGGGATCGTATTCGGTAAATTGGCTATCCCCGATCATCCACACGCGATCATCGAGCACCCGAATATCTTTGACGCTTTGTTGCCGCAGCCCGCGCGCGCTATCGATGGTCTCCCACTCTTCAATCAGCATATCGAATCGGGCAGCGCCGTTCTCGGTGGCGATCCAGACGAAATCTTCCTGAATATCGAGTCCATTGATTTTGTTGGCAGGCAACCCGTTTTGCGTCGTAAACGCAAGCCACTCATTGAGACGTACGTGCAGCACTGCCAGACCACTGTCCGAGACGCACCACAGCCATTCATTTTCATGATAGAGTTGGTGAATTTGCTGCGAGCTCAGAGGGAGGCTGAAGCGTTTGAAAGCATCGTCGTCCGGATTGTACCGATATAATCCGGCAGGCGTACCAATCCAGAGTTGATTTTCGACGCGCAGTACCGGGAACCGCCGCTGCAAATTGATGTGCTCAATTTCGGCATACAGGCATAGCGGAGCCATCATTAACCAAAGGAAAAATAGATGTTGTGTTTTCCTGAGCATGCTGTCAAGAGCTGCAAATCGGATAAAAGGTGAGACCAGAGCTGGGCGCATACGATTGATTGAAGAATTCATTTGACTGGTAAAATTTGCTGTAAACCGGATGTAGCTTGCTATGATTGGATTTGCTTCAAATCGATCTTTGTCAAATCGATTTCACCGATGCCGAGTTGATGTGCGGCTTCAAGGTGTCGCACATCGCGCGCGGTGATGTTTCGTCCGCCGAAACTGTAGCGCGAGACCACGACTGAATCCAGCGCCACCGGATCGATGGCAGCGAAATATCGATTTTCGGTGAGAATGGGTCCCGGACCGGTAGGACCTCCATTGAGCAGTATGCGGCTGGCATCGAGGATATTCAATCCGGGACGAATCGCTGTAGCTAAATCTGCAATCGCCTGATGCAAATCCATGCCGGTATGGAAAACCGATCGATCCCAGATCAAGCCCATCAAATTTTTCATCGACAGGCTGACGTGGGTTGCGGAATGGTGTTTGGCAGTTGGTAGATTGATGCATAAATCCGCACGTTGGAGCAATTTCAATATTTCAGTTTGCTTCAACTGCTTGCCGGCTACATGCGTTGGCAGGTAAAATCTCTGTTGGTTTGCCAGCAAAAATTTTACATTCGGATTTTGTTGAGCAAAGCTCGAAAGCTCGAATTGCTGGCTGCGTACTGATTTTTCCTGCAATGTATGATCGACAATGATAATTTTTCCGACGCCATTCGCTGAAAGATAAGTGCAGAGTTCTGCCAGCAAATCCGGCGACGTGGTAATGCCGCGCTCGGATGGTTGCGGCAGGCAAAGATTCGGTTTTAATATCACTGTGGCATTTGCCAGATCTGTTTTAATAAAGTGCTGCAAGCCTCCGAATTGCTTGAATAGAGCCGTTATCGCAGCCTTCGGTGCAGCCTGAATTTCCAGCACAACTGGCTTTTGCTCTATTTCGAGCACAGCGCTATTGCCATCAGGGCGCATGAGACCGGCTGCCGCGCCTATCACGGTTGTTTTGAGAAATCGTCTTCTATCCACTGGCAAACCTTATTTCAGTTTCCCATCGACATTCAATGCAAATTGCTTGAGAATGGTCAGGCTTTCATCGGTATCGTAATTGATGTCTAAATGCACGTAATACTGCTTCCGATAAAACGTCAGCGCCTGAGAAAGCCCGAACCGAATCGTGTGTGCCGCACTGCCGGCGCCATTCTGCCAGGTGATAGCCGCTGACATCCCCAGGTCTTCATCGTTGTAAACATCGCGTGCATTGCTTTCTGTTTGCTGGTTGTAAATTGTCAGCTTGATACTGCGATTGCCGTTATCGATTTTCCCGGCATACGTTTGCCTGGCAGCTTCCAGGAAGCCATGTCGGTTATAGATTTCCGCTTCACCGTTAATGTAATTGGTTAACTCGGAAATATTATTCGCCACCCAGCTCTCACCGGAATAAGTCCAGCCGGTAATTTCATTGTTTTTCACCAGCAAATCTTCAATCGTAACCAGGTCTTCGTTTTTGGTGGGTTCCTTTTTATCGCAAGCAACAAACAGGCACACTAGCAAACCGATGAATGCAATATATTTCTTCATTTAGTGCAGTCCTTTGAATAATGAGAAAAGGCATTTTAAGGGAGCCTTCTCTGCTTTTAGAAAGCCAGAATCGCTGATCTCCGCCGTTTAGTTTTTCTATATCTACCAGCAATTCAATTATTTTATCAAACTCATAAGAATTGATTTACGCCTCGCTTCCATTTGCAGGCAGCAGAGATAAATTCCGCTGGCAACCTGATGGCGTCGATCATCCATTCCGTTCCAGGCGATGGAATGCCATCCCATTCCCAATCTGCTGCTGATCAAAGTGCGCACGAGCCGTCCGCTGGAATCAATAACAGTCAGCGAGACATAAGCAGGCTTTGCCAGGTTGAAGCGAATCCGGGTAGAGCTATTGAAGGGATTGGGAAAATTTTGCTCTATTTGAAAATCATCGGGATAATTGCTTTCTCCCGGCTTCGGCTTAACACCAGCAGTGGGATTCAAAACCTCAATAATGTCCATTTGATTGGGATCATTGGTTCCCAATCCATACGTCTGAGCAGCCGTGTCAATATGATGCGCTTTCGAAGTGGTGAAGCATTGGTTATCCTTCAGGATTTTCCTGCCGACGCAATCGACGGCGACAATATCCTGACTGAAAATGAGTTTATTAACCGCAATTTGTGGTTGACCGCCTGGTCCCCCGGATTTGATTCCCAGCAGCGCATCGCAGATGTTGAGCATTTGCCTGCTTTTTATCGGTTCAACGGCATTCAGCGCAGGGATATACGGATCGCAGTCATTTCCGTGCAATCTGTCGGGATCGTGGCAGGTTCCATAGTGATTTTTCAGGCACAGCGTCACGCCGGACATGCTATGATTTTTCAAAACCGAAATATTGATTAGATAATCAGCGCCGGTCAAAATATTGCTGATGCGTTGATTTGCACCGGAAACCTCGTAGAATTGTGACGTGTAATTGCCATCGGTTCCATAGCAGCGGACACCCGGATCGGTTTTATTGATTGTATACCCGCAATAATACAATTCACTGGTCGTGCGATCGTAAATAATGATATTTTCCGCCGGGAAGGGTGTGCCATTGAAATTTAATTTTGTAAGGGCATTTGCCACGGCGTAGGTCACCGGGGGATGGGTGGGCATGCTCCCGTTGATGCAATTCACTTTAATAGCAACAGAGCTATTGGAATTGATGCCCGGCAATAACATTTTCCACGCCCGGCTGAGATCGTTGTCCTGAGTCAATATTTTTATTCCGGCATCGACCATGATCTGAGCGACACCGGCATCGATCGATGTACCGCTGGTGGCGAGGGGTTCTTCCACAACGATCACTCGGCTGTTGCCAGCCGGCGACGGAAATGAAAACAATTTGCGCGGGTAAATCAAGCCGCTGATGCCGGCGAATGACAGGATTTTCAGGAGTGTGCGACGGTCTATTTGCGGCAAAAAACGATATTCATCCATAAAGCGATTCCTTTCCGATCCCAGTCCCAGGTTTTTTAACACGCCTTCTGACAGGCATTCGTGGCGAAGATTAAGAAGATTCGTTTTTTAATCAATTCAAACGCGTACGTTTCGTGGCAATCATTCAGCGCCGGATTGTGTGTTCTATAAACGCCAGCGGAACCGGTTTGGTTCGATTTATTTCAATCCCCAAATTTTACAGCAAAATTTAAAATCGCTTTATGGCAACTAGCTTCCGAAATAAGATTATGTCCCAACCATCGAAATCTGATCTCACAGTCGATTGTATTTTAAATCGCTATTTCAATTCACTTAAAAATTTGTCCACGAGATCGGCGAATGCTTCGGGTTGGTCGTTAAAACCGAAATGCCCGGCATTATCGAGCACCTGCAGGGTGGCATTGGGCAGGATTGCCGAATAAGTGCGGCTGGCTGTTTCGGGCTGGAGATCGTTGCTGCCATGAATCACGAGAACCGGAGCACTTACATTTTTCAGTGCATCACGATAATCATGTTTTTTACCCATGCTGAAATACATTGCCTGAACCATCCAGCCACCGTTTTCCGCTGAATCTGTCGCGGCTTGAATCATTGCGCTGTCAGCATTCGAAGCCATCAGGTAAAATTTGCCGAACTCCCGGTTCAATGCTGCCAATTCAGCCTCTGATTTCTGGAAGATGCTGCCGAAGTCAAAATAGCGCTGCATAAATGCACCATATTCTTTGTGCATATCCTGCGGCAACTTGCTTTTCACCAGCGAGAAAAGGCTGTTTTCCTCGTCGGGGAATACGAGCACGCTTGCCGGTGCATTCAAGATCATTGCCTGTATTCGTTCGGGAAATTCAGCAGCATACAGCGCAGCCAGAAATCCGCCAAATGAATGACCCAGAATGATTAATTTTTCCTCACCCAAAATTTGGCGAATCCGCTCGATATCAGCAACTTGCGCGCCTATGCCGAGGGTCGATTCCAACTGCGTCATATTGGCGTAATAATTGGGCGATTCAAATTTATCAAAAAGCTTCACAGATTTTCCGCAGCCGCGTTGGTCGTAATAGATGAATTCGTATTTTGAACTCAGCAGGTGCAGTCCCGGCAGAGGTGATTCAAAGGGATAACCCGGACCGCCGTGAATCACGAGCACCCTGGTTCCGACGCCATCGTTGAAATGATGCAGCTTGATGCCAGTTTCTACATCCCAAAAGCTGCTATCACCGGATTGCTCCGGTGGCGTCAGCGGGGCAGTTAAATTTTCGCCATCGCGCACCATTCCGGGTTTATACAGAGGTTTACCTATCGATACCCAGAAATAGCCTACGCTGACGATGATGATTAGCAGCAAAATAACACCAATCGTGATCAGTGCCTTTTTCATTTGAACCTTCCTCCAGTGTTAATTTAGTTTAAACATCTGTTATGTAATTTTATGCTGGGAGCTTGTCATTCTGGAAGAATCTTTTTGCGGTTTCATAACATGTAAAAATTATTATCCTATACCGAAATATAAAAGATTCATCCTGAATGGCATAGGTGTTACATTTTAATCCATAATGGGTATAAATTAAATAACATCAGAGCATTTTTCAACGCTCTTTTGAGAACCAGGCAGGTTTCATCTCATCCGCGTGAAACCAGGTATATCAGATACCCGATGTAAAACAATACGAACATCACGCCATTCCATCGCTTGATCATGTAGCTTCTTCCTATCGCTACCGCGAATAGCAGCAGGGTGCTAGAAAAAATGATCATCAAAATATCGAGATTGCTTACCACATCAAATGGCAATGGCTTAATGATAGCGCTGATGCCGAGTACCCACACCAGGTTGAAAATATTTGAGCCCACCACATTGCCAATTGCGATTCCGGCGTTCTTTTTATAGGCGGCAATCGCTGATGTAACCAGTTCCGGCAATGACGTGCCAATCGCGATAATCGTCAGTCCAATAAAGCTTTCACTTAATCCCAATAAATTGGCAATTGCCACTGCACCATCAACCACCCATTTCCCGCCAACAAACAATCCCGCGATACCGACTACAATATACAGAATTGCCTTGCACCGGGAAATGTGCTCATAAGAATGGTTGATTTCCACGCCATTCCCTTCCCGCGCAATTTTGAAGATATATAACAAAAACAGCGCAAAAAAGAGCAGCAAAAATGCGCCATCCAGCCGGCTAATGATGAGTCCCGGACTCCTATCGAATAAGGCTGCATTTGCGAGAAAACCAACTAGCAAGGTCGCGATGAGCGAAAATGGAATTTCGGAAACAATGGTATTCTTTTCGATCGGCAAGTTGCTAATCATCGCCGAAATACCAAGGATGAGCAACACATTGGCAATATTGCTCCCGAATACGTTTCCAATCGCGATTTCGGAGCTTCCGGCAAAACTTGCCATCACATTGATAATCAATTCTGGCATTGACGTTCCCATCGAAACCACAGTGAGTCCGACTACAATGTCAGAAACTTTGTATCTCTTGGCGAGGCAGGAAGCGCCGCGCACAAGATAAACACCACCTCTGATTAATAAAGCAAACCCAACAAAAAATAATACATAAGTCATCCTGCACATCCTGATTAGGTTTAAAAATATGCCCATACATTACATTTAATAATTCACGAGTTCTATTGATCCTGCTGTTGATCTCAGAACAAGGATTAACGATTTACAATATTAGATGTGTTAGTGATTCCCCGAGCTTCGATTTTCCGGCAGAACTCCTTTGTAAATCAAAAATCGTTACTCATAAATCGCAAATCAGTATTTTAACAAGCTCAAATCGGAGAGGTGAATCATTGCCATTACGTCTTATTTTACTCGATTGAGTCTTGCTGCCGGGTTGAAACCGGCAGATGCTTAAAAATGATCCGGCGCAGAAATAAACGCCTGTTGAAAGGGAAATAATGCATTTAAAAGCGGTAGTGATCCGTCATCAATTGAAATTTTATTCGTACGAATGAGTTCGCTAAGCGTTACGTAGCCGAAAATCATTTGCATCAGTACGGATTGATTTACCTTGCAAACGACATTATCCGCCGCATTTCCCGGTTCGTCCATGACAATCCCGCCATCACGCCCGCGGAGAGCAACAGTTCCCAGGTCTGTCACGAATTTGATGCTGCCATTCCAATTATAAAATTGTGATTCTGACAGGCGTTGGCTGAATTCGGTTGTCAATTTTTCGAACATGCCGCTCAAATTAATGCACCGTGCCATCCAGCCGCCATTGCGCGGATGGTGCATTTTCACTTCGCAGCCGGTTTCGGAAATGATTGTGCGCGCGAAAGGTTGACGCGGATGCAAATATCCCGAAATCGCTGCTTGAAATTTTTCCCGTGCCTGTAGTGCCGCAAAATGCATCAGACTATGGACCGCGGGAACATCATCGGCGGCAGCTTCCCTCAGTTTGGTTTCCTTCCCGGAGTCGAGCCAGATATAGCCTTTGACTCTTTCATCAGAATCGACTGCCACAATGATTTCCGGTGAATTGGAAATCAGCCACTGCCAGAAATCCTTCGAACGCGCGTGAGTGCCTGTGAGGCTGCCGTATTCGCGTTCATACAACATTATCAGCGACGGCAGATCCGTATCAGTAAATTTTCGGACCGAATAACTGCCCGTTTTTTCAATCGCCGCCTGGCTGGCAACCGAAAGGGTATATCCGGGCATAACGACGGCGTACCCATATTGATGATAATAATTTTCAATGCCGGCAAGCAGGGAAATATCCAGCCCGCGTTCCGTCATAAACGCGATGCAGCGCTTCATGAGTTTTTGATTATATCCCATTTTCCTGTAAGGCAGTTCGGTACAGACGCCACCGATACCGCCCGCCAGCAAAAGGCTCGATCCCACTCGCAGCGGCATCACCGAAACGAGAACCAACCCGATGATCGCGCCCTCTTTTTCGATGACCCAGCAATCATCAGGCTTCATGCACGGATTTTTCCTGAGATCCAGATCCATTCTGCGCAAATGACTGTAATAGCTATTATGATGGGCAAAACAGCGTGCGAAAAGCTCAGTCACCCGAGTGGGATCGCCTTCAATGGGATACATTTTAAAATCAGTCTCTGGCATATATTTGCTCTTTCAATGTTAACATTGTGAAACACTGCAAACGGAAAACATTCCAAACTTGACAAATCAATAATTTTACGTAAATTAAGTGGATTTCATGCTTTGAAAAGGGCTTGATAATGCCCGGACTTCATGAAGATGCCGCCGCTTTTTGCATAGAAATCATCATCGAGATGGAAGAGCCCTTTTTGGGTTTGAGTCCATTGCGCCTGGCTGCACGGGTGAAAACTCACCAGTTCCTGCCAGCGTTTATAATTCTGATGTCCGTTTGTCTCCAGCAAGCCGAGATTCAGATTTGGAAAAGGCGCCAGTCGAGCGGCGACATTTTTGTTCCAGTCTACCAGGATTGGCGTAACGGTCAAATCGGCGCAGAAACAGGGAACAGAATTTTTATGCGCTACATCGGCAATTTTCAAACTCATGCTCATGGTCTTCGCAATGGGTTTCAAAGCGATTGCACCGTAACCCATTTCGATCCGAATTCTGGCGTCATCATCGGTGTGCGCGCTTTCATCAGCCGCAATTCGCACGCCTAAATCGCTCACATCCGCTTCGTAATCTTCGGGAAACGGTTCTTCAATGATCGCTATTTGATCGAATGCCCCGATCTTTTCAATGAAATCCAACAGCTTTTGCAATTGGGCTTTGCTTTCATAGCGTCCGTTGGCATCGAAGTAATAGGGTATTTTGTGATTTTGCGTATGAGCGGTTTCAAAATGCCCGATCGCCTGGTGAATCTCAGCAATCCGCGCCATGTCCTTCTCGAGCATCTGCTGCTGATCGCCGGGCTGACCGATCTTAATTTTCATGAAAAAATATCCATCTTCCACCGCAGCCTTGATTTCGTCGATGGGAATCGCATAAGCCATCAGCGGAATGCTTGCCAGTTGTGTATGCCGATGCGACAGCGCAGGTCTGTACGCCGGAGGTATCATCACATCAAAATCTTTTATACCATTTTCCTGCGCGTAAATCAACCAGGCAGCATTATCGACCGCCACCAGCGAATTCAATATGAATGTCTGGCGCAGATTCGGATTATTGGAAATAGTTTTACCATACGCGTATAATTCAGGGATGATCGCATCGAGCAACTCGATTGGGTTTTCAAACGGTATCGATTTCGCCATTTGAAGCGCGCGCTCGGTCAACATATACATGAGCGCATTCCCGCCGGTTTCGGAATGCGCGGCGAATACTGCGGCATCCGACCACAAAATACCCTGCGTTCCCAGACCGATCTGGCGATTTTCATTTCCGGTTTCGAGCAGTGCGATTGCTTGCCAGATTTCGCTCATATAGCCGCCTTTGAAGCCGAAGGGTCGTATCAGCGCCTCGCGCTCGAAATTTGAATCAACGCGCTGTATTTTTATCTTCATTAGTCGCTCCTGATTAGAGTTTGATTAATTTTCACCAACTGAAGTCGTTTGTTTGGCAGCAACGCCGCGGTTTTAATAAGGACAGGGGAGATAAGGTGAGACATGGATGACTAAATCAGATGATTCTTTTTCGGGGATTAACCTTAAGCTGAATATATCCTGCAGGCATATACAACTTCCCATAAAAACCAAATCGATACTCCCGCTCTCCCGTCGCCCCCTTTCATTTATTCCAAAAGTCTGCTATTCGAAAGCCTGTAACCGCACAGCAGCATTCCCTACCGATTCAATCATGCTTGCTGGATGAAACCTTTCAGGCGAAGTAAATCTTTACGCATCGCTGCGATGACGTCATTTTTATTCATCGATAGATTCCGGGCACCACGCTCCGCACCGCCCAGATCATATTCGAAATGCACCGAAATCGGGCCGGTGAATTGCGCGCTTTTAAGCATAGCAAAAAATTGCTTAAAATCGACCATGCCTTCGCCAATGGGACAATTCATCGTTTTCCATTGCCCATCGTGCTTTTCCCACCGAAAATCTTTGGCAACCACCGTTCTGACAAAAGGCAGCAATAATCGCAAATCAATGCGCCAGGAGGTTCCGCCTTCAACAACCGCGTGCCGAATGTCGAACTGGCTGCCGATCCAGCGCGGATCGAGTTCCCGAATCAAATACCAGAGATCCCACAAAGGAGCACCCATGTAATTGCCGCCGGCATGATTCTGGTAGCTTGCGTGCAATTGGTAGCGTTGATTCATCGCAGCCAAATCGCGGAGCTTCGGCTTAATTTCCGCCAGCGTATCCGGAATATCTGTCGAGTCCGCATACTTGAAATAGCCTGGGCGATAAAATCGGACGCCAACTTGACTGGCAGCGCGTAAAATAACCTCGGTTTCCGAATCCAGCGGATCGGTAATATTCGTAGTAATCATGGGAAGCTCGAGCCCGGCACGTCGGATGGCTTCGGCAGCTTTCGGCAAATCCTCGATCACGGATTCAGGTGCCACATGTCCGCCGGGTCGAACTGTCAGGTCGATCCCATCGAAGCCTATTTCAGCAGCCGTCTCAGCCATCCCTTCATAATTCAGCCACTGCAAATGTTTGGAAAAAATACAAAGCTTGACCTTTTCAGCATGTTCCGATGATTTCATTTCAATCGCCTCCGAATTGGATCGAATCTGTTTTCCGAGCAATGCCCAGGCACCCAGCAATGATGCAATGAATTTCCGACGGTTTACCGTGTTAACCGAAGCTTTTCCCGAGGATTGCATTGAGGTATATTCCTGAAAATTCTAGTTTCGATTCGCGCTTCCCGGTTTATTGAATATGCAAAAAAATTTCAATAAATTCAAGTTTATAATCTTTTTTTTTCAGAATCATGGCACAACTGCGGACGAACGCCTGTGAATGCTTTTTGAAGATGTGCAGAGGAATTTCCATAATTCAGCGCTTGTTCCAGGGCTCCCGATAATCGTAATCCAGCAGCTTGTTTGCGGCGTCATTATTGGTGAATCGTTCGTTCGCCGGATGCCAATCAAGTCGTGCTCTGGTTTGAAGCGCAATATTCGCCAGGTGAGCGAATGTGGTTGAACGATGCCCGGTTTCCAGATCGCAGGCGCAGGTTTGCCGCGACTTAACGCAATCGATAAAATTTCGGATAAGCTGCGACGTGGGATCTTCCGGCTGCGCTTTTACCTCAATCGATTCCATGCGCGGTTCATCCCGCTGAAATTGCCCTCCACTCGAAGCATCAATGCGGTAGCCGGATTCACTGGCATAGAGTGTGGCATTGACGCCGCGAAGTTCAATTTCGCCACTCACAATCGCCTTTCCGCTGCTGGCTTCGTATTGCCCGAAAACGAGCAGCCTTCCCGAGGCAAATTCAAAGATTGCTTCTATGGTATCGGGTATCGTTCGATCATCGTCAATGGCAAATTTACCGCCATGCGCTGAGATCGAAATCGGTGCGTCTTCTCCAAGGAGCCAGCGAATGGCATCGAAATAATGTACGCCCCAATTACCCATCTGGGAGGAATACGCCTGCCACCAACGAAATTTATACAGGGGAATATTCTCATTGTACGGGCGCATGGCTCGCGGGCCCAGCCATAAATCCCAATTCAATCCCGCCGGCGGTTTCGAATTCACTCCCTTTCCGATACCCAGCGGCGACATGTTGCTGATGCGATATGCCCGGGCAATGGTGACTTTGCCGATTTTTTCGCTTTGAATCAGCGCGGCAAGCTCCTGATACGTTCTGGAAGCACGGCGCTGCAAACCAACCTGGACAACGCGTTTATGTTGTTTTGCGGCTTCCACCATGCGCCGTCCCTCGGCAACTGTTACGGTGAGCGGCTTTTCGACATAGACATCTTTTCCGGCTTCGCACGCCATAATCGTTTGCAGCGCATGCCAGTGATCGGGTGTCGCAATGACCACAGCGTCAATGTCCTTCCGGTCGAGTACCCGGCGAAAATCCTCGTATCGCCCAACATCTTTACCGAAATCCTCGCCCATTTTAGGTATGCGCCCCCCGAGCATCGCAATGAAACCGGCATCGACTTTCGAATAGTCGCGGAGAACCAAAGGCTGGTATACATCGCAAAGGGCAGCCACTTCAATATCCGGCTCATTCATGAATCCATGCAACAATTGCGTGCCCCGATTCCCGACGCCAATGAAACCCACGCGAATCCTGTCGTTTGCTCCCAATTTCGCACTTATCGCCGGCGCACCCACTGCCTGCAGACCCAGCGGGATACTGGTTCCGGCGATGGCTGAATTTATAAGAAAATTTCGTCTGGATATATTTTTTTCAGTTGGTTCGTCCATTCTTCCTCTCTCAAAAATGATTGCCGATGCTTCAACTGAAACAGCTTGCCATTAGATTTATTCCGCTCGCTTGCGCAAAGTTTCGCCGTTGCGAGTGAATAGATGAATTCGCTCCGGATCAAATGTGCAGGCAACTGATTCCCCCAGTTGAACGTTCAAATCCGAAGATGCCGTGATAACCAATTTCACCGGACCGCTTTTCAGATAAACCACATCTTCGACGCCAAAATTTTCGACCAGGTAAACCTCGAATTTCAAATCGCCTTCAGAGCCGATGACGATGTTCTCCGGGCGAATTCCGAAGATGGCATCACGGGGGATATCGTGGAATTTTGAAAGAATCGCTTCGGGCGGCCGAATCGCGTTATTTTCGTGACCGATTGACAGCGTACCACGCTCAAATTTCACATCCAATAAATTGATCCGCGGCGATCCCACCAGGGCAGCGACGAAGGTGTTGGCCGGCTGGTTGTATATCATTTCGGCATGATCGAGTTGAATCAGATGCCCTTCATTGAGCACGCCAACACGATCCGCCATGGACATGGCTTCCATCTGGTCGTGGGTGACATATAGCGTTGTTGCTCCCACCTCAAACTGGAGGCGCTTCAATTCGGCGCGCAGTTCTTCCCGCAGTTTTGCATCCAAATTTGACAGGGGTTCATCCATCAGGAACGCGCGCGGCTGCCGGATTATCGCGCGACCGATAGCAACCCGCTGCATTTCACCGCCTGACAGCGTGTCCGGATGGCGCTCCAGCAGATGCGATATGTGCAAAATCTCAGCAGTCGCATCGACCTTTTGCTTAATCGCATCTTCGGACTGCCGCCTCAATTTGGAGCGCAGCGGAAAAGCCAGGTTATCGAAAACGGTGTAATGCGGATAAAGCGAATATTGCTGAAATATAAATGCTAAATCCCGCGCGGCAGGACTCATCAGCAGAACCGATTGTCCGTCGATACGAATATCGCCCGCGTCTGGCGTTTCGAGACCGGCGATAGTTCGGAGTGTTGTGGTTTTGCCGGCACCGGTCGGACCAAGCAGCACCAGAAATTCTTTATCCTTCACCGCCAGACTCAGTCGATCTATAGCGGTAACCGTGCCAAATCGTTTGGTAACGCTTCTTAATTCAATTTCTGACAAGGTGGTACGAATCCTCTTTTATAATGTAGTAAGGGTGTGTTTGCTTCTTCAAAATAATTAAATCGCATGCAGCGCCTTACCATCATTTTTTCGGAAAAGATGAAGAGCGCTGTGTTTAAATTGAAAGCGCACATTCTCGCCGATAGCGGGCTTATGCGCGGCAATCGTTCGGGCTTTGATGATGGTATCGTCGATTTTTATGTCAACGATATTGTACGAACCATACGGCTCAACAACGTATACCTCACCGTTAAGCGCGCCATCCTCATTTAACAAAACATCTTCAGGTCGGATGCCGACGATTATTTCGCTGCCGGAGTGCTGCCCCTGCTTCACTGTATTCTGAAATTCAACGGGCATCGAGATCGATACCGAGCCGGCAAATTCAATTTTATTTTCATCCCCTGTTCGCAGCATTGCGGGGATAAAATTCATGCCCGGGCTGCCAATGAAACCAGCGACAAACAGGTTATCCGGCTTGCGATAGACATCAAGCGGGCTGCCCACCTGTTGAATTTTGCCCTGATGCATGATCACAATTTTATCCCCCATAGACATGGCTTCGATCTGATCGTGGGTCACATAAATTGTGGTGGCATGAATATCAATGTGCAGGCGTTTTAATTCCGCGCGCATGTCCTCCCGAAACTTTGCATCGAGCGTGCCGATGGGTTCATCCATCAGAAACGCTTTGGGGCGGCGCACAATCGCCCTTGCCAACGCCACCCGCTGAAGATCGCCCCCACTCAGTGCCCTGGGTTTGGCTTTGAGAATATGCTCAATTTGCAGCAGCCTGGCAGCCTGGTGCACGCGCTCCCGGATTTCCGGCTTTTTAAAATGCTGAGCCTCCAGCGGAAAGGCGATATTTTCATACACTGTCAGGTGCGGATACAGGGCAAAGAGCTGGAAAACGAAAGCAATATCCCGCTCTGAGGCTTTCAAATGATTCACCCTGCGCCCGTCGATGAGAATATCTCCGGAAGTCACGGTTTCCAGACCGGCGATCATGCGCAAGGTGGTGGTTTTTCCGCAGCCCGAAGGTCCCAGAAGGACGACGAACTCCCCATCGTTGATGTTCAACGTCACTCCATCGACCGCCTTAAATTCGCCGAATCGTTTCGAAATATTTTCAAGAACAATTTGTGCCATGCTAAGAATCCCTGAGATGAGAGACGATGATGAATCCCAATGTACCAGCAAGCAACACGACAAATCCGTAAGAATAGAGGGTGATCGAAAACGGTTGACACAGGAAGAACAAACCGAGTCCGATGATCAGCATGAAAAGAGGCTCTAAATATTTTTTTGAGAAGATTTTTGTCATCGCAAATTCTCGCAAATTGAGGGTATATTCTATAGTTCAAATATTGGTGACAGCTTTATTTTCGAATCGCGCCGAACGTGACGCCTCTCAAAAGGTGTTTGCGCATGAGGAACGTGAAAATGGCGACCGGCATCAAAAATATGACTGTTCCGGCTGCAATCGCGCTCCAATCCAGTCCGCCGGTTCCCAGCACGTTGGGGATGAACGGCGGAGCGGTCTGGGCATCGCGGGTGGTCAGTATCAGGGCGAATGCGTATTCATTCCACGCGGTGATCAAACAAAAAACAGCAGTTGCCGCGATCCCGGTTGCTGCCTGCGGAAGAACGATCTTGCTGAACGCCTGAAACCTGGTGTAGCCATCCACGAGCGCCGCTTCTTCGTATTCCCTGGGGATTTCATCGATAAATCCTTTCATCAGCCATACCGCAAAAGATACATTGAAAGTGGTGTACAACAGGATCAAGCCGAATTTGGTGTCGGTCAGTCCGAGCCAGCGATACATCAAAAATAGCGGTATTGTGACCACAACCGGCGGAAGCATGCGCGTGCTCAGAATGAAAAACAGCCAGTCTTTTTCACCCTTCACCTTGAATCGCGAAAATCCGTACGCGGTCAGTGTACCCAGCGTAATCGCCAAAAATGTCGAGATGAAGCCGATGATAAAGGAATTACCGAGGCGCGAGGGATAATTCGACAGCCCGGTGATCACCTGCCCCTGGTCGCGAACGAGTTGTTCGTACCATGATAACTCTTCTTTATCAACATGATCTTTTTGAAGCAAGGAGCGCTGCGTGAATAGATTCACGTAGCCCGAAAGCGTCGGCTCGAAAAAGAGTTTTGGCGGAGAGGCGTTGACGTCTTTCTGGCTTTTGAACGAAGAGATCGCGATCCAAGATATCGGAATCAGATAAAAAATTAGGATGATAGCCAGCATCGTGAGCGTGAAAACTTTTGTGGCGAACGCTTTTTGCCTGTTTTCCACCAGCGGCATGGTTAGTCTCCTTTGGCTTTATTCAAGTATTTGATGTAAATATTGCTGATGGCGATGATCATGATCAAAATAATGTAAGCGAAGGCACACGCCTGTCCGGTTTTCCATTGACTGAATGCCATTCGATAGAGGTTGATGGAGATCAGTTCCGTGGTATCGCCGGGACCACCCCCGGTGAGTCCCATCACCAGGTCGAATAATTTGAAGGCTTCCATCGTGCGAAAAATTGCGGCGATGAGCAGCAGCGGCGCCACCAGCGGCAGGGTAATTTTCCAGAATTTGAACCATGCCGATGCGCGGTCAATTTCAGCGGACTCATAAAGGTGTTTCGGAATTGCCGAGAGTCCTGCCAGCGACAATAGCATCACATACGGCGACCACATCCATACATCGACAATCACAATTGCAAAAAATGCCAGCGTCGAATCGGAGAGCCAGGCGGTCTTTCCGACATCATAAAAAATGCTGATGACGCTATTGAAAATTCCGTAATTCGGATTGAAGATTAATTTCCAGAATAATCCGACAATCACCGGGGACATCATCATGGGAATTAAAAATAATGTGGTAACCAGTCCCTTCAATTTGAAATCGCGATTCAACAGCAACGCGATCCCGAAGCCGATGATCATCTCCGCCGATACCGAAATAATGACGAATTTTGCTGTCAGCACGAAATACTTCCAGATCGTCGGATTGTTGAGGATGTACCGGTAATTTTTCAAGCCAATGAAAGACGCATCCCCTGAAATCGCGGAGTATTTAGTGAAGGACAGAATCAACGACCAGAACAGCGGAAACACATTCATCACGATCAACAACAGGATAGTGGGAATGATGAACAATCGCATGATAGCCACATCCCGCAATCCGAAATGTGCGCTTTGGTGCAAGTATTGAGCGGGTTTTTGCATTTAATTTACAATCCTGGCTTTGGATGAATATTGCTTAATTCATTCTGAATGACAGACAGAACATGCAAAAAGTTAACAATTATGTAGTACATTGGATATACTGAAAATATCGTGTTGACAAAAGACTATTGAAAAGCAATATAATTAGGATCTCCTGAATGCCGATCCTTTTGACTAACTTTTGGCGGATGGATATGCAAAAAATTTGATAAAGCAATTAAAACGTTCTGAAATGCTAATCCAGCCCAAAACCGCACTACCACACCACCAAGTGCTTTAGATTATTATAAATCTCTATGAACCATTTTTTTGTAACTCTGCATCGAGTTTCGAACTAAAACTAAAATTGCCATTTCTCAAATAGTCGAAATAGTAATCATAATCTTCAGGCGTTAAAAAATTAAAAAAGTATTTTAATTTATCTTGCTGTTCGTTTAGAGTCTTAAAATGCGTTTTGGCAGCTTTATACTTTGCCTTATTCTCATCGGAAGGCTCTCTGATTTCTTCGTCTCCTTTAATTTCAATCACTAAAATATTATCACCTATTTTGATAAAGAAATCAGGATTGAATGTTCCTCTTTTTGGATGTTCTCCTTTTTTCCATGAATATTCAATGGGATAAAAATCTTGATCTGTAGACTTCAGCCATGAGTCAATGGCTTTGGAATTTTCTTGAGCAATAAGCCTTTTGATAAATAGACGTTCTGGTTTGTGATCGGAAATAGCAAGATTCAATGGCGATTTGAAATTGTATATATTGTCGATCTTTTCCATGGCTGAAACAGGTCTGAGATCATCTTGCTCAAGGTCTTTAATAAAAGTTATACTTTCCTCATCACTTAATTTTAAAGCCAAGTCATCAAAAAATAAGGTTGCGTCGCCACGTTTAATGGCAGCATATCCAACACTATTTCTATTTCTGTTTTTTGTATCCACTTCAATGAATGCTTTTGGTGACATTCTATATCGAACTGCTTTCGCAGCGGAACGGTGAATGACGCCGAATGCCTGATATATTTTTTGCCTGTTTTCATCACTGATCTGATCCCCGCTTTCACCAATTCGATCCAGTGAATTCCTGATGAGTTTTTTCAACCAATCCAAACCATATTTTTCTGCATAGTTGGTCGGATTTTTTGATTCTGCTGTTTCCATATCAATGGATTTGAAACGATTGTGCAGTTGTTCGGCAATTTCATCAATTGAAAACATTTTGTATTTGACTAA